>JAFOCZ010000012.1 GCA_017380955.1 Alistipes sp. | reverse complement strand
GCTTGTGAACAAGGCCGGAGAACTTGTCTACGTTCACAAGGGCGAGATGGACGAGAAGGCACAGCAGGAGTTTATCGCAGCAGCAGAGCCCTTGCGATAGTCGACAATGCTCTTTAGCACAGCCCTTTGCAACTTAGCAGAAGGGAGACTACAACGACCGGATATCATCTATATCTGGTCGTTTTTCTTTGGTAGCGCTATAGTAAATTATACTACAAAATTGTCATTTTCTCCACTACAGAGGTATACCTTCCTATATGCTAAATTTGCAAATTGAAAGTATATATAATACTTTCCCGCTTCGAGGTTTCGGAATTCGCATTTTTTTTCATATATTTGCGCCGTGTTACTATACCTAAAGGTATAGGCGCACTTTTGGCATCGCGAATATGTAATTTAGAAATATGAAGATAGCATTAGCACAGATCAATTTCACGGTTGGTGACATCAAGGCCAACACCGAGAAGATTATCTCAGCCATCGAGAGCGCAAAGGGCTTAGGCGCCGACCTCGTGGTATTTGCTGAGTTCGCAACATCGGGTACTCCAGCATACGGGCTACTCACCAAAACCACATTCCTCACCCTCTGCGAGGAGGCTATAGAGACCATCGCAACGAAGTGTCGTGGTATCGCCGCCATCGTTGGCACACCATACCTCACTGCCGAGGGTCCTATCAGCGCTGCGGCATACATCGACGCTATGGGTAACATCGAGTATATCGGCAAGCGATATGTCACAGCACGTCGCGAGATGGGTTACATCGTGGGCTCGTCTATCGGCAGCCAGACCATTCACCTCAACGGCAAGGCTCTGAAGGTGGTTGTGGGCGATGACCTCAGCCGTATGGAGGACCTCGACGAGGATATCGATGCTATCATCTCTGTCAACGCTCGCCGCTATGGCAAGGGCATCCTCACACGTCGCTTCGACAAGATGAGTCGTCTTGCTTTTGCCGAGGGCAGAACTCTTATGCTCATCAACCAGGTTGGTGGCTCGGGAGATATCGTCTATGACGGTAACTCGGGAGTCCTCGACCGCGATGGCCACTTGGTTATGCTCCTCAAGAGTTTCGAGGAGGATATCCAGATTTACGACACTGAGGCCGAGAACAAGCCTTTCGAGGTGCCTTTCACAACCTACAACGACCGCACCCGTATGATTTACGAGGCAGCGTGCTTGGGCTTGCGCGACTACTTCCACAAGAATGGCTATAAGAAGGCTTGTGTGGGATTGTCGGGAGGTATAGACTCGGCAGTTGTTGCGTGCCTGGCTGTGGGAGCATTGGGCAAGGAGAATGTGCGTGTGTTGCTAATGCCATCGCCATTCACCCCTAACGAGAGTGTGGAGATTGCCAAGCAGTTGGCCGAGAATCTCGGTGTGGAGTATAGCGTATTGCCAATCATCGAGGCATACAACGCTATGGTAGGCACTTTGCAGCCTGTAATCGGCGGTACGGAGTTTGACGCTACAGAGGAGAACATCCAGACCCGCATCCGCACAACGATGCTTATGGCGTTGCAGAACAAGACCGGCTATATGTTGCTGAACTCTTCGAACAAGAGCGAGAATGCACTTGGCTGGTGTACGCTCTATGGCGACACCGCAGGTACGTTCAGCCCTACGGGCGACCTCTACAAGGGCGAGATTTACGACCTTGCACGCTATATCAACACACGTTTCAACGACGTTATTCCTGATGCCATCATCGACAAAGAGCCATCGTCGGAGTTGCGTCCTAATCAGAAGGATAGCGACCACCTCCCACACTACGAGGTTATCGACGCCATCCTTTTCCGTATGATTGAGAAGCAGCAGCACCGCGAGGAGATTATCAACGCAGGCTTCGACGCTAAGGTTGTGGAGAAGATTCACAAGATGGTTATGGAGAACGAGAAGAAGCGTTACCAGTTCCCTCCTGTGCTTCGCCTGTCACCTTGTGCCTTTGGTCACGAGTGGCTTATGCCTTTGGTAAACCACTACTGCGACTAAATCTCGGAAGGCTATGTCGCTGCTAAGAGCATTATTGGCTATATTTTTCCCACCCCTCGCCGTTATTGACAAGGGGTGTGGTTCGTTTCTCATAGTCTTGGTATTGACTGCTGCGGGCGTTGTCCCAGGCATCATAGCCGCCCTTATAATCCTCAATAAAACCGAAAAGTAACGACAATGAGCAAAAGTATACAACATCGTGGCGTTGTCGCGGCTATTGACGGGCAGAGGGTGCGAGTTGTGGTGTCGCAGCAGAGCGCCTGCGAAGGATGCCACGCCAAGGGTGTGTGTGGCGAGCAGGGTAAGGAGCGTGTTATAGATGTGGAGACACCATATGCCACACATTTCAGCGTCGGCGAGAGAGTTGTTGTGGCGCTACTGAGGAGATCTATGGCATTCTCATCGGTGGTATGGGCATACGTCTTGCCTCTGGTGGTGCTTATGGCAACGTTGCTTGTGCTGAAGGCGCGCGCTGTGGCAGATGGCACAGCGGCAATAGCGGCAATAGGTGCTGTGGTGCTCTATTATGTAGGCTTGTATTTGTTTAGAAATAAGATAGATAAAAAGATAGAATTTACAATTATTAAGGAGTAATGAACACTTTAGTATTAACAGTGCTAACCCTCAGTGTGTTGGGCATTCTATTGGCGGTCATCCTCTACTTCGTGGCGCAGAAGTTCCACGTCGAGGAGGACCCACGCATCGACGATGTAGAGAAGATGCTTCCGGGTGCTAACTGCGGAGGATGTGGCTTTGCGGGATGCCGCGCTATGGCTGATGCCCTTGTAACACGTGAGAACATCGCATCGCTCTTCTGCCCCGTTGCTGGTGGCCAGACGATGAAGAACATCGCAGGATTTCTCGGTAAGACAGCACCCGAGAAGGAGCCTATGGTTGCTACGATACGTTGTGGCGGTACTTGCCAGAAGCGTCCTAAGGTAAACCACTACGATGGCGCTATGAACTGCGCCGTTGTAAACTCCTTCTACGTTGGTGAGTCGGCTTGTGCATATGGCTGTATCGGCTATGGTGACTGCGTGAGCGCTTGTAAGTTTGGCGCGTTGAGCCTCAACACAGAGACAGGTCTTGTGGAGGTAAACCCCGACAAGTGTACGGCGTGTGGCGCTTGTGTCAAGGCGTGCCCTAAGGGTCTCATAGAGTTGCGTAAGAAGTGGCCTAAGAATCGTGCGGTGTATGTTGCTTGCCGCTCTAAGAATCGTGGCGCTGTGGTTATGAAGGCCTGCAAGGCGGGATGTATCGGCTGTGGCAAGTGTGCAAAGGTGTGTGCCTTCGACGCCATCACCATCGACAACAACTTGGCATATATCGACTCCGAGAAGTGCAAACTTTGTCGCAAGTGCGTAAACGAGTGTCCTACAGGCGCTATACATCTTGAGAATATGGATCCACTACCTAAAGAGCCAAAGGTTGTGGCAACACCAAAGAGCGAAGTGGCAAAATAAGAGGGATAACAAGATATGAAGACTTTTCCTATAGGCGGTATACATCCGTCGGATAACAAAGAGTGGAGCAAGGATAAGAGCATAGAGTGTATCGACCTGCCAAACGAGGTTATGATACCTATGATTCAGCATATTGGAGCACCTGCAACACCTGTAGTACAGAAGGGCGACAAGGTGCTCACCGGACAACTTGTGGGTCAGGCTGGCGGTTTTGTGTCGGCAAACATACACTCACCAATATCGGGTACTGTGACATCCATAGACTCCTACCCTAATGGTCAGGGTCAGCGTCTCACGATGGTGGTCATCAAGCGTGAGGGTGACGAGTGGGTAGAGAGCATAGACCGCAGCACGGAGTTGAAGCGCGAGTGCTCGTTGACCCCTGCTGAGATTATCGCAAAGATTAAGGATGCAGGTGTCGTAGGTTTGGGTGGTGCGCAGTTCCCCACACACGTTAAACTCTCGATTCCTGATGGTCAGAAGGCCGAGATGCTCATCGTAAATGGCGTGGAGTGTGAGCCATACCTCACCTCGGACTATCGCAATATGATGGAGCGCGCCGAGATGATGCTCACAGGTATTGAGATTTTGATGCGTGCCATAGGCGTTGAGCGCGCGTTGATAGGCGTTGAGAACAACAAGCCCGATGCCATAGCACACCTCAACGAGGTTATAGCGCGCGACGCATATCGTGGTATCGAGGTTGTGCCGTTGAAGATGCGCTACCCACAGGGTGGTGAGAAGCAACTTATTGCGGCGCTCACAGGCCGTCAGGTAGCACCTCCACCAGCACTTCCAATCTCGGAGGGCGTTGTGGTGTCGAATGCCTCTACGGCAATTGCGGTGTATGAGGCTGTGCAGAAGAATAAGCCTCTTATCGAGCGTGTTGTGACCATCACAGGTAAGAGTCTCGGCTCTACACACAACTTTATGACTCGTTTCGGAACATCGCTCGACTATCTGCTCTCGTTCTCGGGAGGTCTGCCAGAGGGAGATGTTAAGGTGTTGAACGGTGGTCCTATGATGGGTCGTGCTATTGTCGACACCTCAGCACCTATTATCAAGGGTTGCTCGGGTATTACAATCCTCTCGGGCGCAGAGGCAGCACGCGGCAAGGAGAGCGCCTGCATCAAGTGTGCTAAGTGTGTTAGTGTCTGCCCTATGGGTCTCGAGCCATACCTGCTCTCACGTCTTGCGAAGTTGCAGAAGTGGGATGTTGCCGAGGAGCATAACACCATCGACTGCATAGAGTGTGGCTGTTGCTCATACACCTGCCCTTCGAACTTACCGCTTTTGGACTATATCCGCATCGGTAAGCAGACCGTAATGGCAAACATCCGTAGTCGTGCTATAGCAAATAAAAAGTAGTCTATACCTTATTATAAAATAGAAATATATGGCAACCAAACTTTTTGCATCTCATTCGCCACACATACACGGAGGTGAGAAGACACACCGCATTATGCTCGATGTGGTGCTGGCTTTGATTCCTGCGTTGGCGGTTTCTACATATGTTCTTGGCTGGCGCGTGTTGTTCATCACCGCTGTTGCAGTTGTTAGTTGTGTAGCATTCGAGTGGCTCATATGTCGCTTCTTGCTAAAGCGCCGCTCCACCATCTGCGACCTCTCGGCAGTTGTCACAGGTGTGTTGTTGGCGTTTAACCTCCCTGTGGGTATTCCTTGGTGGATTGTCGTTATCGGTGCTCTGGTGGCAATCGGCATCGGCAAGATGACCTTCGGAGGCTTGGGTACTAACCCCTTCAACCCTGCCCTTACAGGACGTATCTTCCTGCTCATCGCCTACCCTGTGCAGATGACAGACTGGACAACAGGAGTGCCTGATGCTCTTTCGGGCTCTACGATGTTGGCAGATGTTAAGTATGCCCCAGAGTTGGTGTCGAGCCTCAACTTCACCGAGATGTTGGGCGGTGTTATGAACGGCTCTATGGGTGAGATTAGCGCCATAGCACTTATCCTGGGCGGTCTCTACCTCTTGTGGCGCAAGGTTATCTCTTGGCATATCCCTGTGAGCATCCTCGCCACTATGGCTATCTTCGCTGCGTCGGTAGGTGCGTCGTATGGTGGTGCTATGATTTATGAGTTCCCACTCTTCCACATCTTGGCAGGTGGTGCATTGCTCGGCGCTATCTATATGGCTACGGACTACTCTACATCGCCTATGACACACCGCGGTATGATAATCTATGGTGTGGGCATCGGTCTTCTCACGATGATAATCCGTTTGTGGGGTGCATATCCCGAGGGTATGTCATTTGCGATATTCATTATGAATGCCGCAACACCTCTTATCAACAAGTATGTACGTCCTAAGCGCTTCGGCACTAAATAATTGCAGCGTATGAAGAGTTCATTAAAAAATATGGTCGTGGTGTTGTTCACCATCACCGCAGTATCTGCACTTTTGGTGGCATTGGTGCAGGATATCACAAAAGATGCCATCGCCACTGCTAACCAGGAGGCTAAGAATGTGGCAAAGTATAAGGTACTGAGTACCACTGCCGAGGAGGCTATGGTCGTTGCAGATACCACACGCCACATTGGTGACTTCCAGATTACTGTCAGCACCGTGCAGCGTAAGGCAGACCAGAGCATCGTGGGCTATGCCGTGGAGGCTCCAAGCATCACCAAGAGTGGCTATGCAGACTGCATAGTGCTTATGGTAGGCTTCGTGGAGGAGGGCGACGGCTGCGTTGTTAACGGCGTAGAGGTGTTGTCGCAGAAGGAGACCCCAGGTCTTGGTGCTAATATGACAAAGGAGGGTAATAGCCTTGAGCGTAGCATCGTGGGCAAGAGCGCTAAGGATGTGAAGTTTGGCGTTACTAAGGAGGGTGGCTCGTTTGATGCCCTCACAGGCTCTACGATATCATCGCGCGCATATGCCAACGCCATAGAGACTGCCTATGCTGGATATTTGTGGGCAACAGGTCGCTTGAACACAAGCGCGGAGGCTGTGGAGGCTGCGCCATCAGGAGCATCTATGACATACGACAACAGCGAGCCTGAGGCTCAGAAAGGAGAGAGCAATGAGTAAGTTACAGATTATAACAAAGGGTATCCTCAAGGAAAACCCTACGTTTGTATTGATATTGGGTATGTGCCCTACGTTGGGCGTTACCTCATCGGCGATAAATGGTATGGGTATGGGTGTTGCCACTATGGCGGTGCTTATTATGTCGAATATAGTTATTGCCCTTATCAAGAATCTTATCCCCGATAAGGTGCGTATCCCAGCCTTCATCGTGGTTATCGCATCGTTCGTAACCATCATCGAGATGCTTATGCAGGCATATGTGCCAGCGTTGTACGCCTCGTTGGGTGTGTTTATCCCGTTGATCGTGGTAAACTGCATCATCCTCGGACGTGCCGAGGCCTTCGCATCGAAGAATGGTGTGCTGGACTCAGCATTGGATGGTATCGGCATCGGCTTGGGCTTTACACTCTCACTCACTACTATCGGTGCTGTGCGTGAGGTATTGGGCTCGGGCTCTATCTTCGGCTTCACCTTTGCCGAGGGCGTTATGCCACTTCTCTTTATCCTCGCACCCGGAGGCTTCTTGGTGCTCGGTTACTTGATGGTATTGTTTAACAAGGTAGCAAAACGATAGTGATTATGAGCAATATGAATATACTTATAGCAGAAAACATCTCAAGCGAGGTACTTAAGGGCTTCGCCTCGGGTGAGGTTAGCGTGCAGGCTATCACGCTCTTTGCGATTGTCATCGGCGCAATCTTTGTTAACAACGTGGTGCTGTCGCAGTTCCTCGGTATCTGCCCATTCCTCGGCGTGTCGTCAAAGGTTGAGACATCTATGGGTATGGGTATGGCCGTGACGTTCGTTATGGCTCTTGCGACACTCGTAACGTGGTGCATACAGCAGTATGTCCTTGTACCTTTTGGCATCGGGTATATGCAAACCATCACCTTCATCCTTGTCATCGCGGCATTGGTGCAGATGGTGGAGATTGTACTGAAGAAGGTATCACCAGCCTTGTATCAGGCGCTCGGCATCTTCTTACCTCTTATCACCACAAACTGTGCGGTGTTGGGTGTGGCAATTATCACCATACAGAAGAACTTCGACCTTCTAACAGGCGTCATCTATGCTGTAGCCGCTGCCCTTGGCTTTGCCTTGGCATTGGTGTTGTTCGCCGGTATCCGCGAGCGTTTGGAGGTTGAGGATACTCCAGAGGGTATGCGTGGTGTGCCTATCGCACTCATCACTGCAGGACTCCTCGCAATGGCGTTTATGGGATTTGCCAACGTAGTGCCATTGCCATAAATGCAGTAACCTACATTTTAAGCGCAGAGGGCATTGCTCTCTGCGTTTTTTTGTATCTATACCTAACGAGATATCCTTTCCACTAATCACACAACCATATCTATAAAGCGCACTACCATTTCGTTAGCGGCAGTAGATGCGCTATTATCTCAATAAAAAAAGAGAGGTGAACTGTCAAAGTTCACCTCTCAATTGTCAATATGTATCTCGATTAGAGATTCAATTCTGAGTTAAGACCCACGATGAGATCCTCGTAATCGCGAACACCTGTACCACCTGGGATAAGGTTACCTGTGATAACGTTCTCCTTAAGGTTAACCAAGTCATCGCTCTTACCCTGGATAGCAGCCTCGTTAAGTACCTTAGTTGTCTCCTGGAACGATGCAGCAGAGATAAAGCTTGATGTCTGCAATGCCGCACGTGTGATACCCTGGAGTACCTGGTTAGATGTTGCAGCAACGATAGGACGTACCTCAACCAACTCCAAGTCACGACGCTTAAGCGCTGAGTTCTCCTCACGCAACTTACGGAGTGAGATAATCTGACCTGGCTGAACATTCTGAGAGCCACCAGCGGCTGTAACAACTACCTTGTCGTACAACTCGTCGTTAACATCCATAAACTCCCACTTGTCAACAACCTGATCCTCGAAGAAGCGAGTATCACCTGGATCCTCAATCTTCACCTTAGACATCATCTGACGTACGATAACCTCGAAGTGCTTATCGTTAATCTTCACACCCTGCATACGGTAAACCTCCTGTACCTCGTTCACGATATACTCCTGAACGCGTGTAGGACCGAGGATGCGAAGGATATCACCAGGAGTGATAGCACCATCCGAAAGTGGCATTCCTGCACGTACGAAGTCGTTCTCCTGAACGATAATCTGGCGTGACAATGGCACAAGGTACTTACGCTGATCGCCATCCTTAGATGTGATGACAACCTCGCGGTTACCACGCTTAATCTTACCGAATGATACCTCACCATCGATCTCTGATACGATTGCTGGGTTAGATGGGTTACGAGCCTCGAACAACTCGGTTACTCGAGGCAAACCACCGGTGATATCACCACCAGTCTTACCTACAGCACGTGGAATCTTGATAAGAATCTCGCCAGCGTGAATCTTAGCGTTGTTCTTAACCATAATGTGTGCCGTTACAGGCAAGTTGTAAGCCTTGATCTCGTCACCATCCTTGTTAACAATCTTGATAACAGGGTTCTTGGTCTTATCCTTAGACTCTATTACGATACGCTCCGAAAGACCTGTCTGCTCATCGCGCTCCTCGCGGTATGTTACACCCTCGATGATGCTATCGTAGACAATCTTACCGTCTGTCTCGGCGATGATAACTGCGTTATATGGATCCCACTCACAGATTATATCGCCCTTCTTAACCTCGGCGCCATCACGCATAAAGAGTGTAGCACCATAAGGCAAAGCGTGTGTATAGAGAGTAATATTGGTTGTTGGATCAACGATGCGGAACTCAGACTGGCGCGACATAACGATGTCGATAGCCTCGCCCTGAGAGTTCTTACCCTTGATAGTACGCAACTCATCAATCTCCAAACGACCCTCGTACTTAGAGACTACATTAGTCTCAACAGTAGAGCCACCCGCAACACCACCGACGTGGAACGTACGGAGTGTCAACTGAGTACCTGGCTCACCGATAGACTGTGCGGCGATAACACCCACAACCTCACCCTTCTGTACCATACGTGCAGTAGCGAGGTTACGGCCGTAACACTTAGCACAAACACCACGACGAGCCTCGCAAGTGAGTACCGAACGAATCTCTACAGACTCCAATGGTGACTTGTCGATAGCCTCGGCAATCTCCTCGGTAATCTCCTGACCTGCAGCGCAGATGAGTTCACCTGTAGTTGGGTGGATAACATCGTTCAACGCTGTGCGACCCAAGATACGATCGTACAATGTCTGAACAACATCGTCGTTACGCTTGAGAGCCGTAGCGGTAAGACCACGCAATGTGCCGCAATCCTCCTCGTTGATGATAACATCCTGTGCTACGTCAACCAAACGACGTGTCAAGTAACCCGCATCGGCGGTCTTCAACGCGGTATCCGCAAGACCCTTACGCGCACCGTGGGTAGAGATAAAGTACTCCAATACCGAAAGACCCTCCTTAAAGTTCGACAAGATAGGGTTCTCGATAACCTGCTGACCACCCTCAACACCTGACTTCTGAGGCTTAGCCATAAGACCACGCATACCAGAGAGCTGACGAATCTGCTCCTTAGATCCTCGCGCTCCAGAGTCAAGCATCATATATACTGGGTTGAAACCATCGTTATCGCTCTTCAAAGTGTTGATTACCTGGTTTGAAAGGCGGTTGTTGATGGTTGTCCAAATGTCGACAATCTGGTTATAACGCTCGTTGTTGGTGATAAGACCCATATTATAGTCCTCAACAACAGCATCTGCAGCAGCATAACCCTCGTCGATAAGTTTCTGCTTATCGTCAGGGATAACCACAGCGTCGAGGTTAAACGACAAACCACCCTTGAACGCCATAAGGTAACCCATATTCTTGATATCATCCAAGAACTTAGCAACCTTAGCAGCACCAGCCTTCTTCATCACCAATGCGATGATATCACGCAAAGAACGCTTTGTCAACACCTCGTTGATATAACCTACCTCGGCAGGAACGTTCTGGTTGAACAAGATACGACCTACTGTAGTATCTACAACGCGGTATACCTCCTCACCATTCTCGTCAACATCGCGAACACGGCACTTTACATTGGCGTGAAGCGCAGCACGCTTCTCGTTGTAAGCGATGATAGCCTCCTCAGGACCATAGAACTTCAAACCTGTACCCTTAACACCTGGGCGTGGCTTAGTAATATAGTAAAGACCGAGTACCATATCCTGCGAAGGTACGGTGATAGGCGCACCATTGGCAGGGTTGAGGACGTTGTGCGAACCAAGCATCAAAATCTGAGCCTCCAAGATTGCAGCGTTGCCCAATGGCAAGTGCACCGCCATCTGGTCACCGTCGAAGTCGGCGTTAAACGCTGTACATGAGAGTGGATGCAACTGCATTGCCTTACCCTCGATGAGCTTTGGCTGGAACGCCTGGATACCCAAACGGTGAAGGGTTGGAGCTCGGTTCATCAATACAGGGTGACCCTTGATGACATTCTCCAAGATACCCCAAATCACTGGGTCCTTTCTATCAATAATCTTCTTTGCAGACTTAACGGTCTTAACGATACCACGCTCGATAAGCTTACGGATGACAAATGGCTTGTACAACTCCGCAGCCATATCCTTAGG
>JAFOCZ010000123.1 GCA_017380955.1 Alistipes sp. | reverse complement strand
GAAGGACTATGGCCGTTGGGGTGTTGAGATGTATGGCAAGTATACCGTTCCTGTGTGCTTCATCGCCACAAACCACACCACAGGAGGTAACTCTGGCTCGCCAGTGTTGAACAACAAGGGCGAACTTATCGGTATCAACTTCGACCGCACCTGGTTGTCGACAATGTCGGACATCGAGTTTGACGAGACCTTGTGCCGTAACATCATCTGCGACATCCGCTATGTGTTGTTCGTAGTTGATAAGGTTGGTGGCGCAGGCTGGCTTATCGATGAGATGGGGTTGTAGGTAATACCTATTATAATAATGTGGGGAGTGTCTGAGTTATCGGGCGCTCCTCATTTGTTCTCATAAATAAATCTCGCGCTCCGCGCACCACACTTTTCACATTTCAGTTTTCACATTTCACTTTTATTTATTACTTTTGTAGTGGACAAAAGTAATAAATATGAGATACTATGTGATTGCCGGGGAGCCGTCGGGAGATTTGCACGGCGGAAAACTGATGCGCGGAATAGCAAATTATGACTCCGAGGCAGAGTTCCGATTCTCGGGAGGTGACTTTATGTGTGAGGTGGGTGGCAAGGAGAATATGCTATACCACTACCGCGAGATGTCGTTTTTCGGATTTGTGCAGGTGGCGCGTAACATACGCACCATATTCCAGCAGATGGACAACGTAAAGGCGGACATAGAGGCATTCGCACCCGACGTGATAATACTCATAGACTACCCCGCATTCAACATCCGCATTGCCAAGTGGGCAAAGAGCAAGGGCATAAGGGTCTACTACTACATAGCCCCCAAGGTGTGGGCGTGGAAGGAGCGCAGGGTGAAGAGCCTACGCCGTTACGTAGACCGTCTGTACACCATATTCCCCTTCGAGACCGAATACTTCCGAGGTCACGGCATAGAGCCGTACTTCTTTGGCAACCCATTAGCCGATGACATCGCAGAGCGTCGTGCCACGCTACCCTCACGCGAGGAGTACATTGCGGAGTGTGGCCTCGACAGTCGTCCTATAGTGGCGCTGCTGGCAGGAAGCCGTGTGTCGGAGATACGCGCCAACCTCCCCGATATGGTGGCCATAGCGCGCCGAATGCCCGAATATCAGTTTGTGGTAACCGCAGTGCCCTGGATAGACAAGAGCATCTACGACAGCATAATAGGAGGCTCGGAGGTGAGGTATGTGTGTGACCGCACACAGCAGACATTGGCGATGAGCGAGGCAGCGATAGTGACATCGGGAACTGCGACACTCGAGACTGCGCTGATGGGGATTCCCGAGGTGGTGATGTATCACGTGCCGTGGCTATATGAGAAACTGAAGCCCTACTTCTTGCGAATACCATACATCTCGCTCGTAAACATAAACCTCGGGCGTGAGGCTGTCAGGGAGTTGGTATGCGCAAAACTCGACATCGACAATGCTGAGCGTGAGGTGAGGGCGATACTGCCACAGGGCTCAGAGCGCCAGAGGATGCTCCGCGACTTCGATGAGTTGAGGGCGATGATAGGTGGCGAGGGTGCGTCGCAGCGCTTTGCCGAGGATATTGTTAACACACTACGACAGAGATAGATATGAAACTTATAAACATCATAAACAACTACTCAGAGGCTGGCGCTACGCCACGTTTCTACCTAAAGGCCGACACGGCGCTGCTGCGCAACAACGACGCATTCTACATCCCCGAGGGTGTGGGACGTGTGGTAGCGATGCCACATATAGTGCTCAAGAATGCGCGTCTGGCAAAGTGCATAAGCGAGCGTTTTGCATCGCGATGCATAGATGGCATTATGGCAGGTGTGACGTTCACCTGCGCCGATACGCTTGCCGCAGCACAGCGCGAGGGGTTACCCTGGGATGAGGCAGTGGGCTTCGACCACTCATCGGCACTCTCGCTCGACACCCTACCCCACGATGCTATGCTCGAAGGTGCGGTGTTCTACATCAACGGTGAGGAGCGCGCACGAATAAGGATTGCGGATATGCGTTTCACACCCGACCACATAGTGAGCCACCTCTCGGAGTGTATGACATTGCGCATTGGCGACCTTATCTACCTGGGCTCGGCAGAGGAGTTTGAGGTGAAGGCTGGCGATAACTACCGTGTAGAGATAGCAGGTAAGGTGTTATTAAACTTTGATATTAAATAAATAAAAGGCTAATCCGTAAAGATTAGCCTTTTATTATATATAGGTATTTTAACTATCGATTAATAAGCACCGCCACCGAAGGGAACAGGTCACACAACTGCTCGAGAAGGATATCCTTCTTGAAATCCTCGCGGAGCACCAAAAGGATGGTGTTGTCGCCAGCGATAGAACCAAGCACCTCACTGATGCCACGACTGTCGATAGGCACAGACACAGCACTCGCATAACCAGGCTTGGTGGTGATGACGCAGAGATTTCCCGAGAAGGCAATGTCGGTGATGTTGTCGGTGAGATTTGTGGACACCGCGACATCGCTATGCGTTGTATTTGGCAACACATAGACATAGCCACGCTCCTTGTTAGGCACCTTAGCCACGTTCATAAACTTCAGGTCGCGAGAGAGAGTGGACTGCGTAACAGTAACACCACACTCCTCCAAGCGCTCGATAAGTTCCTCCTGTGATGATATATACTCCGAACGGATAATCTTGCGTATCACAGAGAGGCGCTGAGTCTTCTGATTCATCTTCTTCTCTTCGTTATGTTTATTCCTTACCACGTCTAACGCAATTTTATGGGGATTATTGTCATTATAGAGTTACAAAATTACGAAATTTAATCTTACGATGCAAATTTAACACAAAAAATATATCCGCCGACCATTATCTTTTGTTCTATGAAAATGTTTTTGTATCTTTGTCCCAAATATACACACGAGAAAACATAATTAATAACAATAACCAATTTCTAAAACTATGAAAAAATTTTTCTCAATCTTTGCAGTGGCACTTGTTGCACTCTTCGCATTGAGTTGCGAGAAGCCACAGAACAATCCAGACCCACAGCCAGGTGTAGTAATCCCTGAGGAGGTGGTATCTCCAGAGGAGTTCAACGTCGACATCCAGATTAAGGATATCAAGGCTACATCGGCTATCGCTACAGCAACACCTAACGGCGCTAACCGCTACTACTTCCGTGTTATCACCAAGATGGAGTTGGATGCTTTTGGTATCTACAACGACGACTACCAGATCTTTGAGTATATCCTCGAGAACCCTAACAGCGGCGACTGGATCACTGAGGGCTACACAACTCTCCAGTGCAACCTCGCAGCAGAGACCGACTACCTCGCCGTAGCGTTCAACTTCGAGAACTGGGAGGCTATGCACAACCAGGAGGATGAGTTGAAACTCTTCCGCAAGGCTTTCACAACCCCTGAGGGTGCGCAGGTAAACCCTGAGGATTTGTTCGCAACATCGGACCTCGTGACTGACCACACCAACTTCAACCTCACAGTAACCCCTGCTAAGGCTGATGCACAGTGGACATACTACATCTGGACCAAGAAGTCATACGAGGAGACTTTGGCTACTGAGGCTAAGGCAAACATCGTTATGCGCAGTTACTTCGGTCTTAACAACCTCGCTGTAGAGCAGGGCTTTAGTTTTGGCGATATTATCCAGGAGGATAGGCTCGGTCGCGTAGGCGCACACACAATCTCTTCATACCAGACATTGAAGAACGACACTGACTATGTAGTGGTATTGTTCTACGTTGACCCAACAACTGTTGACCCAACCGTGGTT
>JAFOCZ010000122.1 GCA_017380955.1 Alistipes sp. | reverse complement strand
TGAAGGTAAATGCCATCTTTTTGCGAGATAGGCGTGATGGCTGTGTGCGTACCTTGCCACTGCGTGATGCCATACCACCGCCAAAACGCACCTTGAGCACCTTCTCGGCAAAGTCACGGTCATCCTGTGTGGCAATTGGTGAGTGCCATAACTCGCTGAGGATATAACTGCCGCTGAGCATTAGTGCTCCACCATCGAGGGTGTAGTCGCGGAGCGTGTGTTGCAACTCTGCGGGCAACACCTCGAAGTGGTATCCCGATGTTCCGCGTCCTATCTTCGTGGCACGCTGCTTGCCGAGGATGATGTTCACAACGGGGTAGTGAGCGATAGATATGCGATGCTCGGTAACGGCCTTTGCCGATGCCGATGTGTAGGAGTATCCAGCCTTGGCGATATCCTTGCCTATGAAGGCTGGGTAGTCGAAGGTGTTACCAGCCAGCACACGACCCTCATAATCCTTATACGATGTGCCGAGGGCGTGATTCTCATTCTCGGACTTCGACAGAGCACGGTCAAAGACCACCTGCTCGCCGATAAACGCAATATCCTGAATATGTGCTGCGCCACTGTCATATCGGTTGAAGAATCCGGCTATGGAGTCACCCTGCTGGCTCATAGGCGCTGCCACGCGGTCAAAGCCATTGACAATCATCACCGTACCACGGCTATTCTTGGCAACATATGCCGAGAGGGTCTCGGAGTCGAAACTCTCGCCACCGCGGTTTACCGCCGTTATGCGGAAACTATAACGCACGCCACTCTCGAGGGTGAGGGTTGTTGTTGTGGCGTCAATGCGTCTTCCGCAGTCGAAACCTCCGTCGCCAATGCGCGTATATAGAATATAGTAGTCGGGTGCTGCCGAGGGCTCGAGAGCATCTGTTGTAGCGCACCAACTGAGTTCTGCCGTGTTGCCGTCGAGGTCTATGGCAAAACTATTTACGGGGAGCGGCTGAACGGTGTATTCTACGTCGTACTGACTTGATAGATAGCGCAATATGCCTTTGTAAATCGCACGACTGACATCGAAGCGGAACGATGGGTCGAGACCATAGCGCATATCGGCAAAGTTCTGGTGTGAGAGCAACTCCAGGAGCATCGTAGGGCAGGCAGGGATGCGAGCCTCGTAGTATGCTCTGTCCCACATTCCACGACGCACCCAATTAGGCTCATACTTGGCGCGTATATCCTCTACTATTTGTGTCATAACCAGGTCGGTGAGGTCTCGCGAGCGGAGGCGTGATACGTTGCCCGAGAACTTACCTTTGTCATCCTTTGTGCAGTATATTCCGAGAGTGCCTATGACATCATCATTAAGGCGCACACCAGCGTCGGAGTGGAATGCGAAGGCGAGGTCTACGGGGATGTTCTTGCCATCCTCGCGTTTCAGACGCTCGCTGCCACCCATAAGCGCATTAACCCAATGAGCACGCGACATATAATCCTCCTTGTAGTCGTCGGTATTCTGCTTTGGAGCGTATACATCAGTCGAGAATCCCGACCACTGCAACCAATATCGCGAGCCCTCCGTGTAGCGAGGGTAGCCACTTGTGGTCTCCTCATACTCCTCGTCGCCTTGTTGTAGTGAGAGGTCTACGCTGCGGCGTATGTTACCCATACCGCCACCAATCTTCACAGCATCGGCAACGACCACACCACGCTCTGCGGATATGTTGCTGAGGCTCACAAGATGAGGGTGGTTGCCCTCCTCGAAGTAGAAGTCACCGAGGCATACCCACATCGCGCCACCCATAGTCTGGTTTACGTGAAACTCACAGTCACCACCCGAGGCGTGTACCACATAGTGGGCATCGCTGACGGAGTTTTTGAGAGTGGCATAGGATACATATACGCTGTAGATTCCCGACTTCTCAATCTTGCCTCCCCAATACGCCCAACTTGGTGTTTTATAGTCGCTTACGGTGTTGATAATGCGTGTTGTGCCATCCTCAAAAGGATTCTCGCCTGTGGCATATGTCTCCTGCAGATGAGCAAAGCCCACGCCACCCTCACGCCACTTCTCGCTGCCGTTGCTGAGTTTGAAGTGGGTGTCGTCTATGCCCTTGTCGTTGTCGATGATGAGTTCTATGCTCTGCAACGAGCGCTCACGCGGTAGTAACACATTGGCTCCTGCGCGCTCCAGCATCGGAACGAGGTAGGGGAGTACATAACTCTGGGTATACAAATCCTCGACAGTCTCCCATAGTCGTGAGCGTTGCCATACCCACATATTGCGACTCTGGTTGAAGTATCTGCCGTGGCTCTGCCATAGTGCTATGTGGCGGTTTAGGAGTCCCTTGGTGGGTTGCGATATAGCGCTTTGGCGTGTTATGAGAGGTGCTTCTGCTGTGTTCGTGAAGCGACGCTCGTCGTGATGCTCACGGTAGTATTGAGGTGTGAGGTTATCGATAAGTTGACCGTTGGCATAGATGAGTATCGTGTGCTTGTGATATGCGGTTGGAAGTTGCTTACGCACAGCGTTATATATGCGTGTTATGTTCTCGGGGCGCATAGGGTAGTATGCCAACTCTACGGATGTCTTGACCTCTACAACCTGTGACTTTCCGCGCTCACGAAGGCGTACACTCTCAACCTTTACATAACTACCTGCTACCTCGGGAAGAGTTATGTTTCGGAGTGCCACGCATATCGAGTCGTTAACCTGTTTTGTGAGTTTGCCCTGTGCCGAGGCGGTTATCGCTGTCAGCGCGAGCAGCATTGTTGCTATGAGTCTATATAGTCTAAATCGGTGCATTGTGATATCGTTGTTATTTGAGCCTCCAAAGGTAACGAAAAATTGGTGGAACAATACTGCGAATGCGAAATTTTTATTATCTTTACCGCGTTATTTATTTAAATAAAATTGAACTATGAAGTGTGCTATTATAGGTTATGGAAAGATGGGTCGCGAGATTGAGCGAATCCTTGTGGAGCGTGGTCACAGCGTGGAGTTGGTCATAGACGAGGCAAATGCCGAGGAGTTGACCGCAGAGAATATCCAGAGGGTGGATGTGGCGTTTGAGTTCACAACTCCCGAGACTGGTGCGGATAATGTTCATAAGGTGCTCAAGGCTGGTGGTCGTGTGGTGTGTGGTACAACAGGCTGGTTGGCACGTTTCAAGGAGATGGAGACCTTGGTGGCGGAGTGTGGAGGCTCGTTGTTCTACGCCTCGAACTTCTCGATAGGTGTGAATATGATGTTTCGCCTGAATCGTCGTCTTGCAGAACTTATGAATCCCTATGCACAGTATGATGTGCGTATTGAGGAGACCCACCATATGTGGAAGAAGGATGCACCAAGTGGCACGGCGATAACCCTTGCCGAGGGTGTTATCGAGAATCTTGATCGCAAGAGCCGCTGGGTGAATGCCTCTACGGCCGAGGGTGATGCCCTTGCCATAGAGTCGTTCCGTGAGGGTATGGTGCCTGGTATCCACACCGTGACATACACCTCTTCGGATGACTTCATCGAGTTGAAGCACTC
>JAFOCZ010000011.1 GCA_017380955.1 Alistipes sp. | reverse complement strand
CGCTCCGCCACCATATCCACAACATAGCCCTTGGCAATGGAGTTGAGGTCTATCTGCACTCGTGGGTCGTGCTTGATGAGTTTGTCGCCATCAATGTGGAGTTTGTCGTAGCCCACGAACGAGAGTATTGAGTCTACGTTCACCTGGCGGTTGTGCGACCTCTCACGACCAAAACCCCACGCATCGGTCAGAGGCTTGATGGTGATGTCATATGCTCCGTTGCTCAGGCTCGAGAAACGCTCGGCAAGCGCAATGTTGTAGGCGATGTGCTTGTCGACGCTCTCCGCCTCGTTGCGATTCAACTGCGAGAGCAACGACGTTGGGTCGAAGATAGACATCGAAGCCTTAGCCTCGGCATCTACCTCGCGGATTATCAGTGTTATCTCTTCGGGGGATAGGGTAGTTTCGCACTTCACCTGAACGAATGTTCCGAGTGCTGTGTCGTCTATGGTGATATATCTGCTTGGCGTGCTGCAACCGCCCACGATAAGGAGCAGCGATGCAGTAAAAACGAAATATAGTTTTGCCAAGACCTTCATAAACTATAGACTCAGTTATTAATAAATTCGCGACAAAGATAGGCAAAAAATCACAATTTTCAACCCTTATTACCCCAAAAATGACAAAAAGTGTGGAAAAATAGAAAAATCGCCAAACGGAGGTTTTTATTTTATGGTTAATATTATTAATATATGTAGTTATAAAAAAGAATATATTACTCTTGTTGTAGGATAGTTGTTGGCGGCGCGTGGTTTGCTTTGGAGCGTGGTGTGAGTGATGTTTTGTCTGTTGTGGTTTGCGCTGATGGTGCGCCAGAAATCGTGCGGAGGGCTCGTTGTAGTGCGGTTTTTAGTCCCCATTTTTGCCGTTTTGTGGTAAAAATGTAGTTAATTGTCGAAAAACTTTGCAGAATAGTTCTTTTTCTTTGGAAAAAGGTTTTGTGGTTTTGGAGAAATGTTGTATCTTTGCGCCACGCTCCGGCAGGATCTAAGGTAAGGACGATCTGTCGTGGAGTGGAACCAGGTGCGTACTCCTCGGGTAAAAGTGTGGAGGCGTGCCATAAAAACATTTAACACTATGTATTTGACACCTGAGAAGAAGCAGGAGTTGTTTGGCCAGTACGGCAAGTCTACAACAGACACAGGCTCACCCGAGAGCCAGATCGCGTTATTCACTTACCGTATCAACCACCTTACCGAGCACATGAAGAGCAACCGTCACGACTACGGCACACAGCGTTCGTTGTTGCGCCTCGTAGGTAAGCGTCGTAAGTTGCTTATGTACTTGAAGGAGGTTGATATCGAGCGTTACCGCGCAATCATCAAGACTCTTAACCTCCGTAAGTAAGAGTGTGCAGCAAATGAAGGCAAGGCTTCGGCATTGCCTTCATTTACACTGAAAATTAAGATTTATTTCGATATATTGAGGAAATTTTTTTAGAGGCTTTTTAGAAATTTATGGAGACAAACAAGTTGTACAATGCTGTACAGAAGACAATCACCTTGGCTGATGGTCGCGAGATTATGATCGAGACCGGCAAACTTGCCAAGCAGGCAGATGGCTCGGTGGTTGTACGTATGGGCGACACAATGCTTTTGGGTACTGTAGTTGCCGCTAAGGATGCCAAGGAGGGCACCGATTTTATGCCTTTGCAGGTAGAGTATAAGGAGAAGTACGCATCTTGCGGTCGCTTCCCTGGAGGCTTTATGAAGCGCGAGGGTAAGGCTGGTGACTCTGAGATTTTGGTAGCACGTCTTATCGACCGTGCTTTGCGTCCATTGTTCCCTGCTGATTACCACGCTGAGGTATTCGTAACTGTTAACCTTATCTCAGCGGAGAAAGATATCCAGCCAGATGCTTTGGCAGGTTTGGCTGCATCTGCTGCGTTGGCAGTTTCAGACATTCCATTCGGTGGCCCTATCTCTGAGGTGCGTGTAGCGCGTATCGGTGGCGAGTATGTCATCAACCCAGGCTTTGAGGCTATGAAGGATGCAGACCTCGACATTATGGTAGGTGGTACTATCGACAACATCCTTATGGTTGAGGGTGAGATGAACGAGGTATCTGAGGAGGTTATGCTTGGCGCTATTATGTTTGCTCACGAGGAGATCAAGAAGCACTGTGCAGTGCAGATTGAGTTGATGAAGGAGTTGGGCAAGGATGTAAAGCGTGAGTATTGCCACGAGACCAACGACGAGGAGTTGCGCCAGACAATCATCACCGAGTTGTACGACCGTGCATATGCTATCGCTACCAGCGGTACTATGAAGCACGAGCGTGCTGAGGCTTTCGATGCTTTGGAGGCAGAGTTCGCATCACGTTACACCGAGGAGGAACTCGAGGAGAAGGCACCTCTCATCCACAAATACTTCCACGACGATGTTCAGAAGAAGGCTATGCGTAATATGATCCTCGACGAGGGTAAGCGTTTGGATGGTCGTCGCACCGATGAGATTCGTCCTATCTGGTGCGAGGTTGGCTACTTGCCTTGCGCACACGGCTCTGCAATCTTCACCCGTGGTGAGACTCAGTCGTTGACAACCGTAACTCTCGGTACAAAACTCGACGAGAAGCAGAAGGATGAGGTTTTGGTACAGGGCAGCGAGCAGTTCGTATTGCACTACAACTTCCCTCCATTCTCTACAGGCGAGGCACGTCCAGCACGTGGTTTGAGCCGTCGTGAGATTGGTCACGGTCACTTGGCTTGGCGTGCCCTCAAACCGATGGTACCTGTAGGCGAGGAGAACCCCTATGCAGTGCGTGTAGTTTCAGACATCCTCGAGTCTAACGGCTCATCATCTATGGCTACTGTATGTGCTGGTACTTTGGCACTTATGGATGCAGGTGTTAAGTTGCGTAAGCCCGTATCAGGTATCGCAATGGGTCTTATCTCAGACTCTGCAACAGGTCGCTGGGCAGTGTTGTCAGATATCTTGGGTGACGAGGATCACTTGGGCGATATGGACTTCAAGGTTACTGGTACACGCGATGGTATCACCGCTACACAGATGGATATCAAGGTTGACGGTCTCTCATACGAGGTGTTGGCTAAGGCTTTGGAGCAGGCTCGTCAGGGTCGCTTGCACATCCTCAATAAGATGGTTGAGACTATCGCTGAGTCCCGTGAGGACTACAAACCATTCGTTCCTCGTATCGTGCAGATCTCTATTCCTCAGGAGTTCATCGGCGCTGTTATCGGCCCTGGTGGCAAGGTTATCCAGGAGATTCAGAAGACCACAGGCACTACCATCACCATCACTGAGGTTGATGAGAAGGGTATCGTAGATATCTTCGGTAAGGACAAGGAGGCTTTGGATGCTGCTTTGGCTCGCATCAAGGGTATCGTTGCCGTTCCAGAGATTGGTGAAACCTACAACGGTAAGATTCGCTCTATCGTAGATTTCGGTGCTTTCGTTGAGATTCTCCCAGGTAAGGATGCGTTGTTGCACATCTCTGAGATCGACTACAAGCGTTTCGAGACTATGGAGGAGACAGGCCTTAAGGAGGGCGATATGATCGAGGTTAAGCTCATCGCTAAGGACCAGAAGACTGGCAAGCTCAAGCTCTCTCGCAAGGCGTTGTTGCCAAAGCCTGAGGGTTGGGTAGAGCGCGAGCCACGCGAGCGCAAGCCTCGTGAGGGTGGCGAGAAGCGTGAGAACCGCGGACCACGCCACGAGCGCAAGTAACAATAACTTTAGCCTCTTACGTGCGTACGCATAATAAAAGAGGTATGAGCGACGTTACAATAACAATAGAAAATAGACAACTACGAATAAATTTATTTACTAACAAAACTTTTAGACATCTATGAAAAATCTTTTCAAAATGAGCGCAGTTCTCGCTGTTGTGGTTTTGACACTTT
>JAFOCZ010000121.1 GCA_017380955.1 Alistipes sp. | reverse complement strand
TAGCACCACCCAACTGCTCCTGAGTTACATCCTCACCAGTAACGGTCTTAACAACCTTAGGACCTGTAAGGAACATATTAGATGTCTCACGACGCATAATGATAAAGTCGGTCAATGCGGGAGAATATACAGCACCACCTGCGCAAGGGCCGAAGATAGCAGAGATCTGGGGGATAACACCAGAAGCCATAACGTTACGCTGGAAGATGTTTGCGTAACCAGCCAAAGCGTTAACACCCTCCTGGATACGAGCACCACCAGAGTCGTTCAAACCGATGCAAGGAGCACCATTGCGAACAGCCATATCCATAACCTTGCAAATCTTGTCAGCCAAAGAGATTGACAAAGAACCTGCAGTAACGGTGAAGTCCTGTGCGAATACGTATACCAAGCGACCAGCGATGGTACCATAACCTGTTACAACACCATCACCAAATGTATGCTTTGCGTCCATACCGAAGTCGTAGCAACGGTGAGTAACGAACATATCGAACTCCTCGAAACTACCCTCATCCAACAACATAGCGATACGCTCACGAGCAGTATACTTACCCTTCTCGTGCTGCTTGTCGATAGCCTTCTGGCCACCACCCATACGAGCAGTCTGACGGTTGTCCATCAACTTCTCAATTGCTTTCTGAATTTCGCTCATAGTGAAATTTTATTTTAGTTTTAGTTTGTTTCAGTTTGTGTGGAATAGCCCAACTCGGGGGCTGATTCCATTTGTTTAATAAATGATCTAATTTGAGTTGGTTTTAGGCGCACGTTGTTCGAGAACGATTGCAACACCAAAATAACCAAATTAGATTATTTATTCTTGTTCTCGCACAACTCAGTAAGAATACCCTGTGTAGACTTTGGGTGAAGGAATGCGATAGTGAGACCCTCAGCACCCTTACGTGGAGTCTTGTCGATAAGGCGGATACCGTGAGCCTCAGCGTCTGCCAACTGCTCCTCGATGTTCTCGCAAGCGAGAGCCATATGGTGGATACCAACACCCTTGTTCTCGATATACTTAGCGATTGTAGACTCAGGAGATGTAGGCTCCAACAACTCAATCTTAGTCTGACCAAGCATAAAGAATGCTGTCTTAACCTTCTGGTCTGCTACCTCCTCGATAGCGTAACACTTCAAACCGAGTACGTTCTCCCAATAAGGAATTGCCTCCTCAAGGCTGTTTACTGCGATACCGAGATGCTCAATGTGTGATACTTTCATAGTAGTTTAATTTTTATAAAGTTTAGTATAATGTTTATTTACTGTATTCCTTCTTGAATCTTATTGCATAAAATCATCCAAAGGTACTTCAACTTTTTGAAACAACGAAATATTTTCGACTATTTTTTTCGGAATATTTCAACTTTTCCACACACCGGGCAATTTAGGCAACAAAAATATGTGCCAAGGATAAAAAAAGCAAAGCGACAACTTGCCATTTCAAGAAATATTCGTAACTTCGCATAATCAACCTACATAGTAGAGACGCATATGAGACACTTTTTCGCCATACTCACCACCGTTCTGCTTTCGACCCTCTCGGCCGATGCTCAGAGTCTGCGTCTCAGGGAGCGAATGCCCGATGTGAATGTGATGTCGGAGTATGGCTCGAAACTCGAGTATGTGGAGCGAGATATGGTATGCTTGATATTCGTAAACTCCTACTGCATACCCTGCATCGAGGCAGTGCAGAAGATAGACCGCACGCTGCTGGACAAGATGAATATAATACTCCTAACAACCGAGAGCAAAGAGTACCACGCCGAGATTGTGGAACGCATAGGCGCTGAGGATCTCGCCATAGCCTATGACATCGACAGCAAGACCCACAAGGCCTTTGGCATCAACTATATTCCCTTTGCTGTGGTATACAGCGCCAAGCGCAAAATCGTAGAGTGGTTTGGTCCTGTGGAACAACTTGGCAACGACATCTTAGAGCGAATAAACGTCGGTCATAAATAATTTTGTAATAACCTAAAACACAAAGATATACTATGTCATATACTAAGATAGAGCACTACGAGAAAGAGTATCTCGATGCACACCACGACAGCGCACTCAACGTCACCGATGGCGTGGAGAGTCAGCCTGTGGTAAACCCATATTTCGTGCGTAAGAAGCGCCGCCAGATGACCACCGATGAGTATGTTGCAGGCATCCTCGAGGGTAACATCACAATCCTTGCTCAGGCAATCACCCTCATCGAGAGCAACAACCCTACTCACTACGCCCAGGCGCAGGAGATTATCGAGAAGTGTCTCCCCCACTCTGGTCGCTCGGTGCGTATCGGTATTACAGGCGTTCCCGGTGCTGGTAAGTCGAGTTTCATCGAGGCTGTGGGTAATATGGTTACCTCATATAAACATAAGTTGGCGGTGTTGGCCATCGACCCATCGTCGGAGCGCAGCGGTGGCTCTATCCTCGGCGACAAGACCCGTATGGAGAGCATCTGCCACAACCCCAACATCTTTGTGCGCCCTTCACCATCGGCAGGCTCGTTGGGTGGTGTAGCACGCAAGACCCGCGAGACTATCGTATTGTGCGAGGCTGCGGGCTACGATGTTATATTCATCGAGACTGTGGGTGTTGGTCAGTCGGAGACTGCGGTACACTCTATGGTCGATATGTTTATGATGTTGCAGATCTCGGGTGCTGGTGACGAGTTGCAGGGCATCAAGCGCGGTATTATGGAGATGGCAGATATGATGGTCATCACCAAGGCCGATGGCGAGAACGTCAAGAAGGCAGAACTTGCCAAGGCTCAGTATCAGGGAGCGTTGCGTCTGTTCCCTATGGGTGAGTCGGAGTGGCGACCACAGGTATACACCTGCTCATCGCTCGAGGGCACAGGTCTCGAGGAGGTATGGCAGGGCGTGGAGCAGTATCTGCAGCATATCGAGTTGAACGGTTACTTTATGGCAAACCGCAACCGCCAGAATAAGTATTGGATGTATGAGACCATCAACGAGACCCTGAAGTCAAGTTTCTACAACAACCCAGAGATAGAGTCACGCCTGGCAGAGATTGAGAAGCGAGTATTGGAGGCGAAACTATCATCGTTCATTGCCGCTAAGGAACTTCTTGATATCTACTTTAAATAATAGAGATAAGTATGAAAAAGATACTCTCACTCCTCATAGCGATGATGTTCATCGCAGGAGGCATCAGCGCACAGGAGACCGAGCACTTCAAGTTTAAGGGTATACCTATTGACGGCACTCTCGCAGAGTTTGGCAAGAATCTCGTGGCAGAGGGCTTTGTGAAGGTTGGCAACAACGCCTATAAGGGTAAGTTCTTGCGCAACGAGGCTCTTGTGGCATTGGTTGGCGATGACAACAATATGATTTGGCGTGTAGCAGCCGTTATGCCATCTACCGACACCTGGAGCATCCTCGAATCATCGTTCGATGGTTATGTCAGCCTATATAGCGAGAAGTATGGCAAACCATCGAAATTGAGCAAGTCGTTTGCAAATTATACAGGTGACCATTCTGGTTTAAAGATGCACGCTGTTAATGATGGTGAGTGCAACTACTTTGCTATATGGACTCTTCCACAGGGTACTATTGAGGTTAGAATCGTTAAGGGTAGCAAATACAATGAGGGTACTATACGCATCGTATATACCGACAACGCCAATAAGGATGAGGTGCGTAAGTCGGACCTAAGCGAGATATAATATGAGACGCATAGCAATAATCCTATCGCTTGTCGTGCTCACGGCGTGCGGCAGTACCGACTTGCGAAATCTTTTTGGCGAGCACCTCGCGGAGCGTGAGAGCAAGAAGATTCTCTACATCCCCGATAGTTACGAGGCTATAGAGACCGTCGTGGATAGTGCGATACTATCAACACACAACGACCCTATAATCCTTACCACTGCAGAGGAGATATACAACATCAAAGAGAATATCTTCAACATCAGAGAGCCCTTCAAAAAGATAGAGCAGTTAGAGTCTAAGATTAGGAAGCGTGCCGCAGAACTTGAGTTCGGTAAGTTTATAGGTTGGGAGGTACGCCATCGCTTCAGAGCCAAGGACAACGACGGCAGAGTGGATATCCTCGATATGCTATATATCTGCGACAAGAGATTTAACGACAACTACTTCACGGCAAGTCTCAACAATGACGATGACCGCAACTACTACGATTTGACATATCTTATCGATGAGATAACTGCGGATGAAGGCACCTCGCTCATAGACTTTATAGACGCGGAGCGTGTGGAGTCGTGGAGCGAGGATATATCGGAGATTGTCAGCGAGATTGAGACTGAATCTCTAAACATCATAGAAGATGTCAAGAAAACGGCCTCGGATGTAAAGCAGGAGATAGAGACCACATATGGTCAGACCATAGAGGATGTTAAGAAGATAAGCAAGGTTATCAAAACTGAGACCCAGGAGGCTATTAGTGAAATAAAGAGCGAGTTAACGGAAGTTATACCACAAGAGAGTAACAGCACCGAGGCAGAGGTTATCATTGACGACTATTTCGAGTACGAAATAAACAACAACACCATAGACAGTAACACACTTCTGGAGTTGAATAATTTCTAAACAACAAAACAGCCAGCACACAAATGCTGGCTGTTTGTTATTTGAAGATATCTATTACAACGCTCTTCTCGGTTTGGAGTATGACATCCACCTTTGCCATCATCCTACGGGATAGCACAGGGCATCCGAAACTGCCTACCGTGGCAAATGGGAATATAGGGAAGGAGGTGGTATGTTCCCAGCCGTGAAGCACTATGCAGCGCGAGCGGATATTGGAGTTCGTAGCATCCAAGCCGTCGAGCCTATATGCCACACCATAACGCCCCTCATAGCGCTCAGCAACAAGAGCACGACCCTCACTTGAGAGGTGTGTACCATCCTCGTTCGACAAACGTGCATAGGCAGAGCGAACGTGTGACCTATGCGAGCCACTACCGTGACTAACAGGACAGGTGAACATCGGCACATTTCGCACCATATCCCACACCACAAAGCGATTTCTGCCCGAGTGGCGCGACAGGTCCACGAACATCGCAACACGGGTGTTATAACCCTCACGCTCGCAAAACCTGCGAAGCGCCACAGCACGCTCCGCTACCCTACTTCGTAAGTTCATTTCGCAGTTGCTCGATAAGTTGTGGCACACCCACAGCACCACGCTCCTTGATATGGGTAAGAGGGTTGCGAATCATAGCCGTATCGGGCGTTCCTGGGTCTACCAAGTAGATAGGCACCTGGCGGTCACGAACATAGTATACCAACGACGCTGCAGGGTATACCGCAAGCGACGTGCCTACAACGATAAGGATATCCGCCGAGGCAACAACATCACACGCCTTCTCGAACATCGGCACACTCTCGCCAAAGAATACGATATGTGGACGCAGCAGCGCACCATCCTCGCCACGAGCATCCAAGTCCTGCTCCCAGCCCTCGTTGATATCGTAGATAAGGTCGGGGTTACGCTCCGAGCGCAACTTCATAAGTTCGCCGTGGAGATGCAGAACAAGCGAAGAGCCCGCCTGCTCGTGGAGATTATCCACATTCTGTGTCACCACACACACATCTGCCCACTCCTCCATCTCGGCGATGGCGATATGACCAGCGTTAGGTTTCTTGGTAAGCGACTCTCTGCGGCGCAAATTGTAGAACTCGATAACCTGAGCTCGGTTAGTCCTAAGAGCCTCAGGGGTACACACATCCTCGATGCGATAATTCGCCCAAAGACCATCTGAATCGCGGAATGTAGAGATACCACTATCGGCACTCACACCCGCACCTGTGAAAACAACAATTCTCTTTTTCATAACTCTAAATTTTTTAAACCGCAGTCAGCATCTTACAAAGGCTTGGCGTAGTAGAGTCCTACATTGCTGATGTTGGCAACACCACGAGCACCTCGTATTGTGATACGCAACTTCTCGGGACGTGACTCCTCGAAGCGCAACAAACGCTTATATCCTATTGTAGTAGCCTCGGCAACAGTATGCCACTCACCATCGCAATACAACTCCACCATAAACTCCTCGACACGCTGACCACGCGTTATATCCTCTTGTATAAGGAGCGTGTTTACCACAGAATCTATCACCACCTCATACTCTCGCACCTCACCAACCTCCGAAGACCAATACTCATCACCCTTAACAACCATATTCTGCGCAAATGTAGCACGCAGATACTCCGAGAACTCCCCTAAGCGCTTGACATCCTCCTCGTGAAGCAATCCGCGCACATCGGGAGGGATATTTAGCAACAACACCGAGTTACATCCCACCGAGCGGAAATATATATCTACAAGACTTGCCAACGAACGCACCTTATCATTCTCCTCGGGATGGAAGAACCATCCTGGGCGTATCGATACATCCACCTCCGATGGATACCAATATGCCTTTGAAGCCTCGGCAACAAGAGCCCTGCTACCCAAATCCTCAGACATCTCATTCAGACCAAGTCGTGCGTTTTCCGCCATCTTGTCGGTATATGACTTTGGCGCTATGAGCGTAGCACTCCACTCTGTATCACGACCAAGACCACCCTCGTTGCCAACCCAGCGAACATCATCACCCATAATAGCCGTCACAGCGTGTGGCTGCAAGCGGCGCACAGTGGCAAATATAGCATTCCAATCATACTCCTGAACACGACCGTTAGGACCTTCACCACACGCACCATCGAGCCACACTTCGTGCACCTCGCCATAGTTTGTGAGCAACTCGGTAAGTTGCGCTACATAGAGTTGGTTATATCGTGGAGAGTCGCCATAGCACTCTGCATTACAATCCCAGGGCGAGAGATACAAGCCAAACTTCATATCATACTTATCACACGCCGCGCGGAGTTCTGCAACCACATCACCCTCGCCATTGCGCCACGCAGCGTTTTTCACGCTATACTCCGTAGTAGATGTAGGCCATAGGCAAAAACCATCGTGATGCTTAGCCGTGAGAATCACCATCTTGAATCCTGCATCGCGCAAAACTCGCACCCACTGCTCGCAATCCAACTCCGTAGGGTTGAAGAGTTGTGGGTCATCACTACCACTACCCCATTCGTTGCCTGTAAAGGTGTTGATACCAAAGTGCAAAAATGCCGTCAACTCCATCTGCTGCCACGCCAACTGCTGAGGTGTGGGAACAAGATGTGATATCATATCTATCTTGGTTTCGACAGATGCGTCCTCGGGGAACTGCACATTCTTCGTATAGAGTGTCTCGCGAGGTTGGTTGCAGCACGACACCGAGACAAGGAGCGTGGCAGCAAGCACACTCGCCTTTAAAAGTATATTACGCATAATAAGTCGTAGTTAATAGTTAAATAATGCCAAAGATAGGGAAAATAGGGGAGATATCAAACTATTTTGCGAGTTATGGTTGGCACATTTCGCGAAAAGCACTACCTTTGTCGCAAATTAATAATAGAATAGATGAAAACTTCTCTTAAAGATCTCGGCCTTAAGGCTGTCAAAAACCTCGGATTGTGGATAATCGTTGCGATGATTATCGGTGTCTTCGTAGGTATGGGTATGGGTGAGAGCGCATCGATGTTCAAGCCCCTCGGCGACCTCTTCATTCAGTTAATCAAGATGCTTGTAGTACCTTTGGTTCTGGTCTCTATCATCAGCGGTGCATCAGCACTTGGCGAGACAAAGTCAGCAGGTAAGATTGGCTTTATAAGCATCGGCTTTATGCTCGTTACAACCGCAATATCTATCGTTGTGGCATTGGTACTCGGCGAGATATTCCAGCCCGGAGCATCTATAGACCAGACCACCGTTACCACTCTTGCAGAGGGTTATGAGGTTGCACAGCAGACAGCGCCAGCACCTATGGGCTTCTGGGATACGGTTATCGGTATGATTCCTGCCAACCCAATTGCAGCACTTACAGAGGGTAACATCTTGCAGATTATCATCTTCGGCTTGTTCCTCGGTTTTGGCATATCGGCCCTCGAGCGCGAGAAGCGTCTTAAGGTTACCAACGGTCTGAATATGATTCTTGAGGCACTTATCTGGTGCATCGGTAAGGTTATGTTTGTAGCACCTATCGGCGTATTTGGTCTTATCGCTGATGCCACCGGAACATTCGGTTTCGACATCTTGCTTCAGGTGGCAAATGTGTTGTGGATAGATATCATCGCCATTGTCATCATCGGCATCGGTCTCTACCCTATGTGCGTTTCGCTATTCGCTCGCGTGAAACTCAAGGACTACTTCCGCGCTATGATCAAACCACAGATTGTGTCGTTCTCAACAGCATCTTCACTCGCAACACTGCCTGTGAATATGAACGCTTGTGATGAGATGGGTATCTCGAAGCAGACTTCAGGCTTTGTGCTCCCTCTCGGTGCTACCATCAATATGGCGGGTAACGCCATCTACTACGCACTCCTTGCGGTGTTCTTCGCACAGTTCTATGGCATCGACTTGCAGATGGCCGACTATGTATCTATCACCATAGTCTGCACCCTCGGTGCTATTGGTCAGGCTGGTGTTCCAGGCCCTACGCTCCTCGCCGCAGCGGTACTCGTAGCAGCAGGCATCCCTCTCGAGGGTCTACCACTATTCTACGCTCTCGACCGTATCTTTGATATGATGCGCACAACGCTCAACATCACCGGTGATGCTGCCTGTGCCGCAGTTGTCGACCGCTTCGTGAAGGAGGAGACAAAGTAAGATATATCGTGGTATAATATTTGCGCCTCGTAGAGTAAACTTTTATTCTATGAGGCGTTTTTATATTATTACATTAGCGATTATTATCGTTGTGGTTATGAGAGTGGGTGCTACAATAACACAAAACGATGACAACAACAAAGAGGCAAAGCATACCGCAGCACAGGATGCGCGACAACAGCGACGTGCAGAGCGTCTGGCAGAGTATGAGAGATACATAGACTCGCTGGTTATGTCTCACAACTTCAGGTTTGCACCGCAGACTATGCAGCAACTTCCTGCTGGTATGATGCGTAACCTCGGCAACCCTGCATATGAGGTTGTGGTGCAGAGCAGCGACGTGGATGTGTGTATGCCATTCCTGAAGGGATACACACCACCATACTACCCTGTGGTCTTCAACTATGTACTTCCATATGTGTCGGGATATACCGCCGAGCAGACCTCAGATGGCTGGAATGTGACATTCTCGTCGACACTATTCTCCACCACCGACTACACATTCCATTTTGAGATATACTCACGTTATGGCGGTGCGATGCTTACCATAAGTTCGCCATTCTACAACTCGGTGCAGTATACCGGCAACATAATGGGAATATAGATAAAGGGAAAGGTGAAAGGTGAAAACTGAAAAGTGAAAAGTATGGAGTGCTTCGCACGAGTTTTAAATGCGTCGCAGACACCCTACTTTTCACCTTTCCCTTTTCAGTTTTCCCTTTACTATAGCATTGGCTTGAGGTATTGTCCCGTATAACTCTCGGGGGTGTTGGCGATGGTCTCGGGAGTACCCTCGGCAACTAACATACCACCATCACGACCACCCTCTGGACCCATATCTATAATCCAGTCGGCAACCTTGATAACATCTAAGTTATGTTCGATGACTATTGCCGTGTTACCACAATCTACAAGACGATTTATAACCTCGAGCAACTGACGGATATCCTCGAAATGCAGACCCGTAGTAGGCTCATCAAGGATGTAAAGTGTGCGACCTGTGTCACGCTTCGATAGTTCCGTAGCGAGTTTTATACGTTGCGACTCACCTCCCGACAATGTTGTGCAGGGCTGTCCCAAAGTGAGGTATCCCAAACCTACCTCCTGTATAGCACGCAACTTCTGATATATCGACGGTATGTGCTCGAAGAACTCCACAGCCATATTGATGGTCATATTCAGCACGTCGTTGATACTCTTACCCTTGTACTTAACCTCCAGTGTCTCGCGGTTGTAGCGATTACCACCACACGCCCTACACTTGACATACACATCAGGCAAGAAGTTCATCTCTATGGTCTGAAATCCCGCACCACGACACTCCTCGCAACGACCACCCTTAACATTAAACGAGAAACGTCCAGCCTTATAGCCACGAATCTGCGCATCTGGAGTCATCTCAAAGAGTTTGCGGATGTCGGCAAAGACATTGGTATATGTTGCAGGGTTGCTGCGTGGTGTGCGACCTATAGGCGACTGATCCACTACGACAAGTTTGTCGATATGCTCCAAACCCTCTATAGCCTCATACTTCAGAGGCTGGTCGTAGGAGCGATATAGATGGCGTGAGAGTATAGGACGCAGCGTGCCGTTTATGAGCGACGACTTTCCCGAGCCCGACACACCTGTGACACACACAAATTTTCCGAGCGGAATACGAACATCAACACCCTTGAGGTTATGACCCGAAGCGCCTCGCAGAGTGAGGTACTCACCACTACCCTCGCGCAATCTCTCGGGAATCTCTATCTTGCGGCGACCTGTAAGGTAGTCTGCCGTGATGCTATCGCTATTGCATATATCGTCGAATGTTCCGGCAGCGACAATCTTACCACCACGACGACCCGCCATAGGGCCTACATCGACAATGTAATCCGCCGAGCGCATCATATCCTCGTCGTGCTCCACAACGACAACCGAGTTACCAGCGTCGCGCAGAGACTTGAGGCTATCTATAAGTTTACGGTTATCCCTCTGATGGAGTCCGATACTCGGCTCATCGAGGATATAGAGCACATTTACAAGTTTTGAGCCTATCTGCGTTGCAAGACGTATGCGCTGCGCCTCACCGCCCGATATGGTACGCGAAGCACGCGACAGCGACAGATAACCCAAACCTACATCCACGAGGAATCCTGTGCGCTCACGAATCTCCTTGATGATATCACGCGCTATGATACGCTCCTTATCGTTGAGATGCTCCTCGACAGTAGATATCCACGTCTGAAACTCCACGATAGACATTGCCGACACCTCGGCGATATTCTTATCTCCGATGCGGAACTGCAGAGCCTCGGCCTTGAGACGTGAGCCGCCACACTTTGGGCAACCCTCCATAACGAGGAACTGCTCGCGCCACTTCTCGCCACGCTTAGACTCCTCGTCAACATTACGCATAAGCCACTCCGAGAGTCCCATCCACTGACACATAGTGTTACCACCGCTGAGCGAGAACTCCGAGGTATTGATGGTCATAGGCTCTGCATCGCCATAGAGGATAACGTTCATAGCCTCAGTAGATAGCGAGTCTACAGGGTCTTCAAGAGTGAAATCGTGGCGATGACCGAGCACCTCAAGCATCGCAAAGAGCATATTGTTGCGATACTTACCCAAAGGCTCAATACCGCCATCACGCAACGATAACGACCCATCGGGGGCTATCTTGCGGATGTCGAAGACCGCACGCTCACCCAAACCATTACACGCCGGACACGCACCCTTAGGTGAGTTAAACGAGAAGGTGTGAGGCTGCGGCTCGTCGAATGCCTCACCCGTAGTGGGACACATAAGGTTACGCGAGTAATAGCGCACACCCTCTGTGGCATAGTCGTAGAGCATCATAGTGCCCTTACCCTGACGCATAGCCTCACCCATAGAGGTCATCATACGCTCACGGTGTGGCTCACCAATGACAAGGCGGTCGATGACCATATCGATGGTATGTATCTTAAATCTGTCGAGTTTCATACCCGGCGATATCTCCTGTATCACGCCATCGATACGGGCATAGATATATCCCTTGCGCGACATCGTCTCGAACAACTCACGATAGTGACCCTTACGACCCTTAACAACCGGAGCAAGGAATGCCACACGACGACCATCAAAGCCCTCAATCATAAGGTTGCAAATCTGCTCGTCGCTATAGCGCACCATAAGTTCATTGGTGTATGGCGAGTAGGCGCGTGAGGCACGAGCATACAAAAGGCGCAAGAAGTCGTTTATCTCGGTTACAGTGCCCACCGTAGAGCGAGGGTTTTTGTTGGTGGTCTTCTGCTCTATGGCAACCACAGGGCTAAGACCCTTGATGTGGTCGACATCGGGGCGTTCCATATTTCCCACGAACTGACGGGCATATGCCGACAATGTCTCCATATAGCGGCGCTGACCCTCTGCATAGATGGTGTCGAAAGCCAACGACGACTTACCCGAGCCAGAAAGACCGGTGATAACGACCAACGAATCGCGAGGAATGGTGACATCTACATTCTTGAGATTATGCACCCTCGCACCTATAACCTCTATCTGCTTCTTTGCCATACTACAACAGATGCGACAACATTGTCTGGAGCGATATCCACCCCATCAAATCTACGAAAAAGACCACTATGATAAACAACGTAAACCATCGTACAAACTTCACGCCCCAGTTCATAGCCCAATGTGATGCCATAACAGCACCAAGGATATTACCTGCGCCGTGGAGCAGACCTGCCATCCACGCCACCTGACCATTATAGATAAACACCGCAAGGGCAAAAGGCGTGGAGAGGAATATCACAAAACCCTTTATGACATTGGCTGTTACGATATCCAAATCCATAGACCACACCGTAATGGCGAGAATCAAGAAGCCGAGACCGATGTATACATAGCCGCCATAGAAGCCTATGATGAAAAACCACACATAGTGCCACCACTTAATCTTCAGGCCGTGACCTCCCGTAACCTGCTGCTTATCCTTGCCCATAATGAGATAGATAAGGATGATGACAAGCACCGCACTGAGGCAGATCTTAAAGACCGACTCGCTGACCTCGGTGGCCACCAACGCACCAAAGATATTTCCCACGATGGCAGGGATGGATAGCAACACACCACTTCGGAGGTGCAGCATACCCTTACGCAGAAAGGCTATCGTAGCCGAGAAATTCTGCAATAGCACGGCGATGCGATTAGTGCCATTTGCAAGACCTATAGGCATTCCCATAGCCATAAACAGCGACATCGTGATAACCGAGCCGCCACCTCCCAACGTGTTGATAATACCTACGATAACTCCCGAAACAAGGAGCAAAACTATCTCATTAATACTCATATAATCAGGTTATAATATTAAAATCATCAGCATCCAGCGAGACATTGAAACGCTCCCTGAATCGCTGCAAAGCTTCCATATCCAACTCCACAACCTCTACACCCTCACACGATGCCATATCCACGACATCTCTGCCACAATAGTCCACCACCGCCGAGTCACCAGCATACTCCAACCCTGGCTCTTCGCCGATGCGGTTTACACCCACCGCATATGCCTGATTCTCGATAGCCCTCGCACGAATCAGTGTACGCCACACCTCTCTGCGAGGTTTTGGCCACAGAGCAACATAGAGCATAGCGTCGTAATCGCCACGCTGACGGCTCCACACCGGGAATCGCAGGTCGTAGCACACCTCCAACAAATAACGAACACCGCGCCACACGACAACCTTACGCTCTGCGCCAGCCTTATAGCGCAGATGTTCTCCACCTACAGAGAACAAGTGGCGCTTGTCGTACCACTCCACACCACCATCGGGCATCACAAAGTACATACGGTTGTAGTAGTCATCACCATCCTTGACCGACACCGAGCCCACAACGGCAGCATCCATCTTTGTGGCGATGCGCTGCATCCACGCCAAGGTCACACCACCATCGGCAACACCCTCGGGGTCGGTAACGAATCCCGTCTGGAACATCTCCGACAACACCACGACATCGGCATCCACACCCTCGAGCATCTGCTCTATGAGTGCGAGGTTTGCCTCCACATCGCGCCACACAATGTTGCGCTGAACTATCGCCACACGCTGCTTCATCACTTTGTCGCTATGTAAAACAGGTCGAAACACTTGTCGTGGACATCCACAACACTATAGTCCTCCATCGCTATACCCTCCGTGAGACTCTTGTTTGCACTATGCAATCTACGGCGGTTTAGGCGATTCATAATATCGTAAGGGATTTGCAAAATCCAACGTGGCAGCCACCACTGCATACGCAACACATCGAAACGCATAATGCGGTGTACCGACTCACGATTCTTCTCGTAATACTCCCACACTCGCTCGTTACCCTCCACGCCACGTCTCTCAACCGATGAGAATGATGACAATAGCGAGGCGAACTGCTCGGCCGTATACTCCCTAACGTGCCAGGGGTTGCGAGTAAGGGACATAGGTCTGTTTGGGGTGCTTACGATGAACTTACCACCGTGACGCAACACCCTGAGTACCTCTGCCACAAAAGCCCTATCGTTAGGGATATGCTCGATAACCTGAAACGACACCACATAGTCGAAGGTGTTATCAGCGAAGGGCAACGGCGGCACCTTTGCCTCCACAAACTCCACATTCGCGGGCAACATCCCCAACTCCTCGGAGCGGGTTTTGTCTATGGTCGTGAAACGCTCTGCAGAGGGTGCAACAATCTCAGCACCATAGCCTGTGCCTGTGCCAATCTCGAGAACTCGGCCCGAGACCATACGCGATGCCTCGACGTATGCCAAACGCGAACGCTGGAATACGTAGTTGTCACTCGCCTCGCGAGATACCCTCTCTGCAGTCTTTATCGCCATTGCTTACTTTATTACCTCGATACCATACTCCGTCTGGCGCACCTTACCCTGCTTGAGAAGCATTCCCAAAGCGCGCTTGAAGACCTTCTTGCTCATACCCGTGAGGCGTGCAACATCCTGAGGGTCGCTCTTGTCGTTAACGCCCAACACACCACCTTGTGCCTTGAGCATAGCCTCAAGTTTCACAACCGAAGTCTCCACCTCGGCAAGGCCTGTCTGCTGAAGGCTTACGTCGATACGATAATCCTCGGTAATCTTGCGAATCCAACCCTTGGTACGGTCACCGATGCGGATAGGGCGGAACAACTGATTCTTGTAGATCATACCCCAGTGGCGGTTGTTGAGCACCACGCGGTAGCCGATTGGTGTCTCAAATGCCACGAATACATCTACCTCATCGTTAACCTTCACGGTGAGGGTCTCGTCGTTGTAGACAAAAGGCTTAATCTTGTTGGTAGCCACACAGCGTCCTGTGCGATCGTCAACATACATATATACCACCGTTCGCTGACCTGCTACGACACCACCCTGCTGGTTACGGTTAGGCAAGAATAGGTGCTTACCCGACAAACCCCAGTCGAGAAACGCACCGTGGATGCTCTTGTCCACAACCTTGAGGGCCGCTACCTCGCCAACCTTGATAAATGGGCGCTCGGTAGATGCCACAAGACGATCCTCGGAGTCGTGGTATACGAATACCTCTACCTCGTCACCCTCCTTCATATCGAGGCGTGTAAAGCGGTTTGGGAGCAACACCTCGTTGCCTTCGTCATCCTTGAGGTATAGTCCGAAATCCGAAATTCGACTCACCTGCAGTGTCTGTATCTCTCCTGTTCTCATAGTTGTATATTATTTATTTCTTTAGTCAAAAGTTGTAAATCGGGTAAAGATACGAATTTTCTTGGAGAAAACAAAATTATGGGGTAAAATGGGGTGAGATAGATTGTTTCAGAGGGGATTGATGGGTAGTTATGGGGAGAGATGGGTAAAAAAACAATGAGGGCGTTTTCGCGCCCTCATTGTTATGGTGATTAGCGGCAGCACTGCTGCCTTATTATAACACAGGATCTGTTGTGAGAAGGTAGTAGATGTAACGCTCGGCGAATTTCGAAGCGATGGGCTGTACTTGGCGTACTGCCCATTGCTGAGATAATTCGTTAGCGACTTCTAAGATTTGTTGTTAGAAGGTGTGAGATTTGGCACCAAGTCGATATTAACACAGATGGGGTGTACTTGCGTACATCCCCATCTAAATATGCGTGTCATAAACGAGCACAGGATTTGTTGTGAGAAGGTAGTAGATGCAACGCTCGGCGAATTTCGAAGCGATGGGCTGTACTTGGCGTACTGCCCATTGCTGAGATAATTCGTTAGCGGCAGCAGATGCTGCCTTATCACAACAAAGAAATTACTTCTTTGACTCCTCTACTGACATCTGACGAAACTCCTTCATAAGTCTGGTGAGTTCCAAAGTAGCCTTACGTGCACGTGTGCCAGCAGCCTTATTGTTCTTCTCTACCTGCAACGCTGCGTTCGATGCGAATACCTCGTACTGAGCAGCAATCTTCTCTACCAATGTCTTCATATCTTATAATTTTTAAAAGTTTTTCTTTCCGCAAAGTTATAAATTATTTTTATTTTCCAAATATTTACGCCACATTTTTATGCATAAGATGGTGATTTTCCGACATATCACCCACTCTTCATCACCATTATGCGAATATTAATCATAAAAACACCACCTCATCTTTATTCCTTTTGGAGCGCTCTATTGAGGGTAGGAATATTGGGAATAACTTATTTGAAGCAGACAAAATCCCTATTAATGGGGATTGCAACAACAAGCAACATTTCATACCTTTGTAGCCAAAATAAGAATAAATTAAAGTATAGATGCGTCTTAGTGAATTAAAAACAGGAGAGAAGGCTGTCGTTGTGAAGGTACTCGGATATGGTGGTTTCCGTCGCCGTATTATGGAGATGGGCTTTGTGCGAGGTCAGGAGGTTACGGTAATCCTCGATGCGCCACTCAAAGACCCTATTGAGTATCACATTATGGGCTACGACATATCGTTGCGACGTAAGGAGGCTGAGATGATTGTGGTTATGACACACGACGAGGCTGAAAAACTCTCGGCGGTGGAGTCGTCGACACTCATCGATGGCGAGGATATTATAGTGAATGCTGTGCGCAGCAGCCACAACCACATAAGTGTGGGCTTGGTGGGTAACCCAAACTCAGGCAAGACATCGCTTTTCAACACCCTATGTGGTCGTAGCGAGCACGTGGGAAACTATAGCGGCGTGACGGTGGATGCCAAGCGCGGAACTCTCGAATATAAGGGTTATACGATAGAGGTTACCGACCTTCCAGGAACATATGCACTATCGGCATACTCTCCCGAGGAGGTATATGTGCGCAGACATATCGTGGAGAATACCCCCGATGTGATTATCAACACCATAGTGGCGTCGAATCTCGAGCGCAACCTCTACCTCACTACCGAACTTATCGACATTAGCCCCAAGATGGTTATTGCGATGAATATGTTCGATGAGTTGGAGCGCAGCGGTGCGCAGTTCAACCATTCGGCACTCAGCGAGATGATAGGTATACCTATGATTCCCGTTGTAGCGCCATCGGCACGAGGCATTGAGGAGTTGCTCGACGCGGTGATTGCGGTATACGAAAACCGTGACCCACGAGTGCGACATATCCACATTGGTTACGGATCGGTTATCGAGGAGCACCTCGAGGCTCTGAATAGCGATATGCGTGAGCACCGTGAGGAACTTCTCGCGCACTTCCCACCACGCTACTATGCCCTGAAACTCATCGAGGGCGACAAGGAGATAGAGGCACTGCTGGAGTCAGCACCCCACGCCAAGCGCTGGCGCAAGATGGCCGACAGAGCCAGGGTGAACATCGAGGATGCGCTGGGAGAGGATATAGAGACCGCACTTGCAAATCAGAAGTATGGCTTTATATCGGGGGCACTCAAGGAGACATACACAGCCGCAAAGCGCTCACGAAATACCCTCGGCGACAAACTCGACGCCATTGTGACACACCGCATATGGGGATTCCCGATATTCTTCGCCCTGATGTGGTTTATGTTCTACTGCACATTCTCGCTCGGAGCATATCCCCAGGAGTGGATAGAGATGGGTGTGGCGTGGCTCTACGACACCGTACACGGTATGATGGGCGATGGTGCGCTGCGTGATATGCTCACCGATGGTGTCATCAGCGGTGTGGGCAGTGTGTTGGTGTTCCTGCCTAATATTATGATTCTCTACCTCTTCATATCACTATTGGAGGATTCGGGATATTTGGCACGCGCGGCGTTTATTATGGACAGGGTTATGCATCATATGGGTGTGCACGGCAAGTCGTTCATACCTATGGTTATGGGCTTCGGCTGCAACGTACCCGCAGTGATGGCGTGCCGAACTATAGAGTGCACAACATCGCGCATCATAACCATTATGGTTGTGCCGTTTATGTCGTGCAGCGCGCGCCTTCCTATATATATGATGATTGTAGGCACATTCTTCCCCGAGTATGCCGGCACAGCGCTATTCCTGCTCTATGTAGGCGGTATGCTCCTTGCCGTGGTCTCGGCACGCCTGATGCGCAGGTTTATGTTCCGCGAGCAGGAGGCGCCTTTCGTTATGGAGTTATCGCCATACCGCATTCCTACGGCAATAACCACAGTACGCCATATGTGGTCTAAGTGTGCGCAGTATCTCAAGAAGATGGGTGGCCTGATTCTCATAGCATCTATTGTTGTATGGCTTCTCAGTTACTACCCTCGCCCTTCGGAGCAGAGTGCAGAGCAGAATACTCCACGTTACGAGCAGTCGTATATGGGACATATAGGCAGATTCTGCGAGCCCGTATTCTCACCTATGGATATGGAGTGGCAGGCAACCATAGCCCTCATCTCGGGAATCCCCGCAAAGGAGATTGTAGTGAGCACTATGAATGTTCTCTATGCTCATCCCGATGATGCAGAGGCCGAGAGCGATGATGAGTTATCGCCATCGGCAACAAAGCGCATAGCAGATAGTATGTCTATACCTACGGCTATTGCATTCCTGATATTCTCACTCCTGTATCTACCTTGCATCGCCACCATTATGGCCATCGGTGCAGAGTTGAACTGGAAATGGGCTGTGGGCTCTGCGGTATACAACACCGCTGTTGCGTGGGTTGTGGCGTGGATAGGCTACCTCATAACAACATTAATAGTGTAGGCTATGACGTGGCAGGATTGGAGCGTTGCGATAGTAGCGGTTGTGGTGGCGGTGGTAGTCGTGCGACGCATATGGCGATTCTTCGTCTGCGGCGACACCGCAAGCAACTGCGATGGGTGTAGCAAGGAGTGCACACATCGCAAGAAATAGAGACAACATAATACCCCTAATAGCGCTACCTATCAGGGGTATTTACATATAATATTTAAGTATTCCTATGCGGTTTCGTTTGATTCGCGCTTGCGGTCGTTCTTGCGCATCATCTCGCGGATAGCCTTAGTGAGGCGTGCTGGCTCGATATTACGCTTGATGACAGAGTCGTGAGCCAAAGAAATCTGACCTGTCTCCTCTGACACTGCAATGATGATAGCATCCGACACCTCGCTCATACCCAACGCTGCGCGGTGACGCATACCATATGACTTAGGCACTGCCTGCTGCGTAGATGGCAACACACACTTAGCCGCTACAATACGACCGTTATGGATAATCATAGCACCATCGTGGAGCGGAGCATTCTTGAAGAAGACATTCTCGATGAGTGGCGTAGAGACCTTAGCATCGATAGCGATACCACTCTCCTCCACAACACTGATGTCGCTCGACTGCTTGAGGATGATGAGAGCACCCACCTTCTCGGCTCCCATCTCCACACACGCCTGAACGATAGGGTCAAGTTCGGTATCCTGCTCGTGGCGACGGTTGCGGAAGTTGAAGATGCGCGACAACCACTCGAAGCGCTCACGCTGACGGCCAATGACCTGCAAGAAGTGGCGAATCTCGGGCTGGAAGATGATGAGGATAGCGATGACACCCACAGAGATAATCTGACCCAAAATCGTAGAGAAGAGCACCAGGTTGAAGGTCTTGACAAGAATCCACACAAGGTAGATAATGAAGATACCCATAATGATGTATGGCGCAGATGTTCCGCGCATAGCACGGTATACACCATAGAGCAACGATGCCACCAATACAATATCTATAACGTCAACAAATGTAAATGGTATGAATCCCATCCCGCTTATGATTTTTAAAGTGATTTACAATATGCAAAATATCGGAACAAAAGTAATAAAAAAATGCCGATTAGCAACACTAATCGGCAAAATAAATTTCAAAGTCGAAGACTACTCCAAAGCACCTGCTGCGTAGAGTTCGTCAACCTTCTGAAGAACGAGATCTGAGATGTTGAGCGTAGGGTCAGCATCTACAACAGAGACTGCGTTGACAATCATCTTGTAACGACGGTCGGCGTTAATCTCGCTGATAGCCTCACGTGCGATAGCCTGGAAGCGGTTCATAAGTACCATCTGTTCCTCGGCCAAAGCCTGCTCCTCCTGCTGGAATGCAGCAGTCTCGGTCTGCACTGTGGTCTGGAAACCAGTCATACGAGTCTGGAAATTCTCGCCCTTCTTCTGCAACTCTGCCTGACGCTCCTGAGCCTTGAGAGTTGTCACGAGACCCTTCTCATAGTCCTGCTGAAGTTTTGCAGCATCGTTCTGCAACTTATTATACTCCTTTGCAAGACTCTCCTCCTTCTTTGCCCAGCCCTGCTGTGCCTCAGTAGCGCGTGTCTGGAACTCCTGCATCTTAGTCTCATAAGCCTTACCCTCTGAAGCATAGAACTTGCTGGCAGACATAATGTAGTCGAGGTCTACGAAGACAACATCGCCACTTGCCACACACTCTACAGTACGCACCTCGGTGCTATCGCTTGCTGTTGCAGACTCCTCAGCACTCTTATTTGTCGCTGTTGCGCAAGAGGTCATCATTGCCGACAACGCCAAGATAAACAAAAGACTCTTTTTCATAATTTTTATACTTTGTTTTAGTTAATTTTCACATTTCGAAACACAAAGGTAAGAAAATTTATTTACTTTTGTAGAAAATTTAAAATATTTTTCACTTAACGATACTATTATGTACGAATATATAACAGGTCAGATTGCCGAGGCAACACCTACATATGCAGTTATAGAGGCTGGAGGTGTAGGTTATTTCATAAACATATCGCTCAAAACCTACTCCGATATTGAGTCGAAGCAACAGGCACGACTCTTCGTTCACTTCATCGTGCGCGAGGATCAGCAGACTCTCTTCGGATTCTCCACAAAGTTGGAGCGTGAGTTGTTCCGCCAACTAATCAGCGTGTCGGGTGTTGGTGGCAACACCGCGCGTATGATACTCTCGACATACTCGTCACACGAGTTGCAGAATATCATCGCCACGGAGAATGCCGTATTGCTAAAAAATGTTAAGGGTCTGGGACTTAAGACCGCACAAAAGATTATCGTGGAACTCTCGGGTAAGATGATTGAGTTGGGAGCATCGGATATGATGACACCTACCATCAAGGGCGCAGCGCCACAGAATAACGAGACCTACAACGAGGCTTTGGCGGCTCTTGCAATGCTCGGATTCCAGAAGAGCGCCTCGGAGAAGGTACTGAAGTCTATCTTCGGCGACACCCCCGACATCGCCGTGGAGGATGCTGTGCGCGCGGCACTGAAGCGCTTGTAGTATAGATTTTGCATAAAATTTCGGGGTTTGCAAAATAATTACTATCTTTGTGCGATATATATGTATATGAGAAACTATCGCAAAATACTTTGTAGCGTTGTTATGCCGATTATCGCATTCGGCATAGCATTGCTTTTTGCTGGGTGCAAGAACGAGACTGACACCACGCTCACGCAGCAGCAACAGTCTATAGAGAAATATCTGCAAACATCCCACAACCCACGACTCATCGACGAGGCTGAGGTGGGTAACTCCATCGCTGAGAATCCACCATTCTACACTCGTTGGGATATGGATTTGTATCGCTACATCGAGACCTACTACGACGAGGGCCGTGACTCAAAAGCCGAGATTGTACGTGGCACAACTTTCGAGATAATATACACTGCATATATCTTCTCGGGTAGTGCCCCTACTACGGCGAATATGTATGCCACAAACGATGCCGAGAACATCCAAAAACTTCAGAACGAGGGTCTCAACACCGAGTATGAGTGGACATCGGAGCCTATGAAGATTAAGTTGGGTAGCGACAAGTTGACAAGTGGCCTGGAGACCGCATTGGAGGGTTGCCGCGAGGGTGATGTAGTGGAAATTTATATGACATATGCCGAGGCTTATGGCAACAAATATATTGGCAAAGTGCCAAGTAAGTCATCGGTAGTGTGGTTTATCAAGATTACAAACGTAGAGTAACATATTGGTTATGAGATATATTTACAGCATAACAACACTTCTTATTACACTTCTTGCCGTTACATCGTGCTTCAAAGAGCCATCGGTGGATTACAAAGAGTTGGAGCAGCGCTCACTGCGTGCGTGGATAACACAGCACCACCCCGAACTTGTGGATAACTACCAGGAGGAGGGAGGATATTATGTAGAGGTTCTCAACGAGGGTATCCAGGACTCGCTACCTGTGACGGGTAAGGATGTGTGGGTGTGGTACGACTTCACCAGCCGTGCGCTCTCGGGAAACATACTTGAGACACGAAATGCCGATGTCGCAACACAACTAAACACCTACAACAAGCATACGCGCTATATCCCTGCATTCCGCTTTAGTGGTAAGGATAGCCACACGCTGATGGAGGGCACATACCTTGCGACGTTCAACAAACTCAAGATTGGCGAGTCGGAGTTCGAGGTGCGCTATGGCACTGAGTTGCGCCTATATCTGCCATCTTCGGTATTGGCGAGTGATACTGCCACAAATGATGGTGGCTACGAGGGTGAGTTCTCTATTGACGAGAGCAAGCCTATGATTGTAGATATGAAGGTATGGGGTCACGTTGGTAACCCTGTGGCATACGAGGGTGAACGCGTGGCATCGTTTGCGGGTGCTAATGGAGGCCTCTGCGACGAGCATAAAGCAAAGGTTGAGGAGGGCGAGAATAAGGAGACATCGCAGCGCCGCCGCACAACACGTACCGAGGAGTCGGAAGATAGCACCGAGGTGGAGGTAGACCGACGACCTTTGGAGTTCTTCGATGGTCGCTGGCATCAGCCTGTAGACACTATGGAGCACCTCTTGGTGAACTACACCTACTCTCCAGCCAAGAGTTTCGACTTCAAGAACGCATTGGGTCTCGACACTTTGAAATACCCTAACGAGACTCTATATACTGCCGAGGGCGTATATGCTAACGGACAAATGTCGGATATAGACCGCCGCATAAACGAGGCTCTCATCAAGCGCTTCGGTAAGGGTATCGAGGGCGAGGAGCAGATTTTGGAGAGTGACTCACTAAAGACCAAGGCTACAGCGAAGGTGTGGTACATAGGTCGTTTCTTGGATGGTTTCATCTTCGACACCAACATCGACGAGGTTAACGAGATTCTCTACGGCATTGTGGAGAACGAGGGCGAGGCACTATCGTTCACAACCAGCGACCCTGTAGAGGATAACGAGTATATCCTTGCGTGGGAGTATGCCATCCCTACACTGCGCCTCGGACAGTGGGCAGCCATCCTCACCGTGTCGACATACGGCTATGGCGTAGCGGGCAAGGTAGGTTCTCACACCTCTACAACCACTACAGATGGCACATACGACTATGCCAACTACTATAACTATATGAACTATATGAATAACTACTACGGCGGTTATGGCTATGGCGGTTATGGTGGCTATGGTAATATGTACAACAATGGATACTACGGCTACAACCCCTACTACTATGGTTATACACCACAGGTGACAACCACCACTGTCACCACCACCTCTACGGAGATTCCGGCATTCTCACCGCTCCTGTTCCAGGTTTTCGTAGAGAAGGAGTAGCGCAAAGTAAACTTTTACACACGGGACTATAGAACGCTTTAGCGACATTATTTTAGATAACACTGAATATCTGCGAGTTACAAACCGAGTTTTGTAACTCGTTTTTTCTTTGCGGAAAACTTTTTGTTGTTTATCTTTGTGTGATGTTTAACTACACAACCACTAAAAACTATGAAAATCACACATCTCACACAATACTTTTTCGCGCTTTGCACTCTCGCCTTGTGCCTCGCATCGTGCTGTCGTCACTCGGAGCATTGGCAGACTATAACCGATATGGAGGCCAT
>JAFOCZ010000010.1 GCA_017380955.1 Alistipes sp. | reverse complement strand
GTCGTTCATAATCATCACAAAGTCATTCTCGAGGTCGATATCGCCGAAATACTCCTTGTAGAACGACTGTGGGGTGTAGGTCTTGGTAGATACAACCTCGCCAGCCTTGTTGCGCAGTGTCCACTCAAACTCTGTTGGAGGTACGCCGTATGCGCGTGAGAGCATCGAGTACAACTCCGAGAGCATCTCGGTTTTGAGGACTACAGGAGCACGACGATCCTTCTGTGCGCGGAGTTTGAGACCATACTCGCGGAGTTTCAACTTCAGGAGGTTAGATATCTGCGATGTGTTGTTCGACTGGTAGTTCTCGGGCATAATCTCCGATGGCACAACGCCATACTTCATAACAAGGTTTGAAACACCGGTAAACTGACCACCGTCGCTAAGAGGATTTTTGAACAACCACTCCACCTGACGATCCTCCATAGGCAGGTGCTTGGTGTCAATAACCGCCTGAAGGAAGAGGTTGCACTTCTCCAACTGGTCGTAGAAGAAGAGGTAGTTGTGCGAGAATGTCAACTCCGCAAGGTCGAGGTCTGAGATCATCTTGGCACGCAAGACATTGAGACCTGTGAACAACCAGCAGCGGCCAGACTGGTGCTGGTCGGTGATGCCCTTAGTAGTCACACGGTGCGAGAAGTGTGTGTCTATCATTGCGAGGTTTTCGGCATTTGTCGCCAACTCCGCGATAGGATTGATAGCCAAGGCGTTGCGTGCTGCACGGTCAGCCTGTGTGTTGGTCTGTGAGTTGCGAATCTCGAGCAACATCTCCGATGTGATGCCACCCTTATCCTGCTGTGCATAGAGCATTCCCGATGCCAGCAGCGCTAACGATAGTGCGAATATTTTCTTCATAATATTGAAAAGTTTTTGGTTTATCTCCTACAAAGATACAATTTTTTGGATATAAATACCTATATTTGTATATAATTCTTGCATTTAGCGAGGTTTTGTGAATTTCGAAACACCACTATTAACACCACATACTATGATAAACCGCGATTCTTGTAGCGTTGTCGCACGAATTTTTGATGCAATGCACAATCTTAGAATATATTACCGCAACCATAACCATAGCATAGACATCGCAGTCCTTGTGTTAGGTGCTATTGCTATTTTTGTGGGTCTCTATGTCGATGGCGATAGTCATTGGTTATGGAAAGTGCTGAATGGCATTGTCACCATACTCGGTGGCGTAGCGGGTATGTTCTATGTGTGTGGCGCTTTTGTCCTCTACTTCCGTCGTCGTGTGGAGTTTGACAGACTCCTGGCGCAGGGTAGTTACCTGATGCGTGTTGCCATCATCGTGATGCTCATACCATCGATACTCTCTATGTTCTTCGGTGTTGTGGCGTTGTTCTTCGATGATGCAAAGGCGAGGGAGGATGCCCCAAAGCAGTATGTCGTGGTGCAGAGCGTTGAGGAGGGTGTTGATAAGTTGAGAGTTGTGGAAGTTGTTGATAATAAGAGCAATGGTCTGCCGATGTTCTCCATCTTCCGCTCGGTGTATTACCACTATATGGATGCTACATATCAGCGTAGCGTAGATGGTGGTTTGGGGCGTGCGTTGTCGGCGGTGTTTGCCATCCTCGGTGTGTTGCTGCTCAATGGTCTTTTGGTCTCGACAATCATCGGATGGGTAGATGGTCGCAAGCAACGATGGAGCAGAGGTGTCATCCACTACGATGTCAAGCACCTCGGCGAGCGTCGCTATGCTGTTATCATCGGTGCTAACGAGATGGCTGCGGTTGTAATACGTCGCCTGCTTGGTGGTGATGCCGATACCTCGCAGAATCGTTATGTCATACTCCAAACCTCACGTGATCCCGAGGCTGTGCGCGAGGAACTTATGTCTCACCTCTCTATAGACCATATGCGTCGCATCGTTATATATCAGGGTCTCAGGGACTCTATGAGCGAGATAGCGTCGCTGCACCTCGAGTCGTGCAACGAGGTCTATATCCTCGGTGAGTCGGTGCAGAACGATGGTGGCGACAGTTCCCACGATGCTATGAATATGCGCTCGGTGAATCTCATCGCGGCATATATCGCCAAGCATAAGTGGCATCACCGCGAGGATGAGTATACCAAACTAAAGTGTAGGGTGATGTTTGAGTATCAGACCACTTACCAGATGTTGCAGTTCTCGGATATCCCTGCCCGTGTAAAGGAAAACCTCGATTTTGTGCCTTTCAACCGCTATGAGTCGTGGGCGCGTAAGGTTATGGTTGAGGGTAGCGCCTTCAACTATATGCAGGAGCAGCGCATAGACTACACACCTCTCGACGGCAGAGGTATAGGCATCGAGGATGATAGCCACGTTCACTTTGTTGTTGTGGGAATGACAAAGATGGGTGTTGCTATGGGTATCCAGGCGCTGCTTCAGGCACACTATGTCAACTATGCCGACTCCGAGGGTAAGCACGATAAAAGGGGTATGGAGGCGCGCCGCACACGCATAACATTCATAGATCCTAACGCCTCTAAGGAGATGGACTTCTTCAAGGGTCGCTACGACAACCTCTTTGCTCTTATGCGCCATCGCCTCATAGACAAGACCGAGACTCCAACCGTAGGTGGCGAGTGGGTAGATCCTATTATGGGTAAGGAGGGTAATAGCACAGCATACGCCCACCTATGTGCCGAGGGTAACATCTACAACTTCCTCGATGTGGAGGTGGAGTTCATAGAGGGAGGTCTTGAGGAGCAGCGTGTTCGAGACTATCTCGAGAGCCTTTGTGATAGGTCGGATGCGTGGACGGCGACGTCGAAACTCACCATTGCTATGTGCTTGGATGACACCACACAGGCTGCCGCTACGGCTCTCTATATGCCTGTTAAGGTCTACGAGGCTGTGCAGGAGGTGTGGGTATACCAAAAGGAGTCTGCTGATATTATGCTTAACCTCAAAAGCGCTATGCAGAGCGATGGTCGTTATAGCAAACTACGCCCATTTGGTATGCTCTATGGTGGTTATGTCGATGATGATGAGTATACCCAAAAGGCTATACTTGTGAATTCGGCATATAGCAATACTATGGATGAACTTGTGGAGAGTTTCAAGGCGTGGACTCCAGAGTCTAACGAGATGTTGGATAAATGCAGGGCGCTGCTTGCCGAGTGTCGTCGCAGTTGGGATGGTTGCAGTATGGCAGATAAGTTCTCAAACTACTACTTTGTGGACTCTATACCTTTGAAGTTACGCTCGCGAAGTGTTGTAAAATCGGATGATGCGCTCTCTTCGGAGTGTTTTGCGCGTATGGAGCATAACCGTTGGGTTATCCAGCAACTTATCATAGGCTATGCTGCCAGCAGCCCCGAGGTAGCGAAGGCTTTGGCGGATGCTATCAAAAGGCAGAATACCGATGATGCGTCTGCGAAGGCTGCTGCAAAGGCAGAGTGGAAGGCGGTGCGAAATAAGCATCGTAGTGGTATATACCATATGCACCCTTGCATCTGCACCTACGACCATATAGATGCGGTGGATAGTGGTGCAAAGGCGTATGATGAGGTACTTAACAATGCCATCCCCGATATCCTGATGCTTGTGGATGGCATCCCCGTGAGGCGCGATTAGTCATCCGAGCCGAGTACGCGGTTACTGCGGTAGAGTACCGCTGCGGCGATGGCCAAAAGCAGTGTTATAGCGCCATTTGCGGCGTATGCAAAACGGTGGCTTGTGACGTGAAACAGGTGGTCTATGCCGTCTATGAGGAACGGTGCGATTAGTATGGCGGCGTAGTTTACGGCCATAACAACAGATAGTGCTAAGGTGGCAAGATGAGGCGGTGCGTTTGTTGCCGCCTTATCGTATATTATGGGCTGCATAACGCCATAGCCGATGCCTGTCATCACCACACCCACTATGAGCCACAATGCCGTAGGCTTGCACAGCGCCACAATCATCAATCCTATGCCCATCACCAACAACGACCATAGGTTTGTCTTGTTGCCAAATATCGCTATTATGCGGTTTAGCACAAAGCCCGGAGCCATAATGGCGAGGAAAAACAACGATATTATAACTCCCGAGGTGCTGTCGCTCATACCACCCTCGGCAACGAGGTATGAGGTGTTGAAGGTCACAATCAGCGAGCAATATGTTATGGCGAAGTAGAAGAGCATAAGCCCCACAATCATTCTTCGGTTGATGCTCTTCTGGCGATGCTGCGCACCCTCCGAGGGCTCGGGCGAGGGTGTTGTGTGTCCGAGTGCTGGGATGAGGATGAGCGTTAGGGCAGGGAGTAGGTATACGACAAAGGCATAGTGCCACTCACGCTCTGCTAACCAGCCTGTTAGCGCTGTGGCTATGACAAGCGTAAGGTTGTTTACCGCCGAACTAATGCCGAGTTGCTTCACACGATAATCTCCCGTAAAGTAGTCCACGATGAATCCCGTAGATAGTGGTATTATTATTCCTGCGCCAATGCCCATAATAGCACCCATAATTATGAGTTCCACAAGGCTTCGTGCCAACAATGAGCCTATACCGCTAAGCAGAAATATCGTGCATCCTATCACCAGCAGACGCACTTTGTTGTAGGTTACCGACCAACGACCTGCCAACAACATAAAGGGTATTATGAGTAGCGAGGGCAATGACTCAAGCATCTCCACCTCCAACTCACTTGCCGATGGGAATATCTTGTCTAAGTCGTTGAGGATTGGTGATATAGCCAACCCCGGCAGCGATACCACCGCCGATATAGATAGTATTGCCACAAGGGCAACGAGAGATATAGAGCCTTTGCCTGTTGCGATTTTCATAGTTGAGGTTTTTTATTGATATTGCAATAGGCGTGCCGAAATAAAAATTCCACTTAGCGGTGTGCCAAGTGGAATTTTATAAGGATCGAAGTCTCTATCGTGCTACTACCACGCGAAGAGTGGATACTGCGACATCAACTCGTTAACATCCTTGCGTACAGCAGCGATGTTTGCCTCGTTCTCAGGGTCGCTGAGTACGCGGTCGATGAGTTCTGCGATGTAGTCCATCTTATCCTCCTTCAAGCCACGTGTTGTGATGGCTGGAGTACCAAAGCGCAAGCCCGATGTTGTGAATGGTGTGCGTGAGTCGAATGGTACCATATTCTTGTTGGTAGTGATGTCGGCAGCCACCAAGCACTTCTCAGCAAGTTTACCTGTCAACTCTGGGAACTTAGTGCGCAAGTCAACGAGCATAAGGTGGTTGTCAGTGCCGCCTGATACAATCTTATAACCACGCTTTGTGAGAGCCTCAGCCAAAGCCTTAGAGTTCTTAACAACCTGCTGCTGATATTCCTTATACTCAGGTGTCAACGCCTCGCCGAATGCCACAGCCTTAGCAGCGATAACGTGCTCCAGTGGACCACCCTGGATGCCTGGGAATACTGCAGAGTTCAAAATCTGCGACATCTTCTTCACTACGCCCTTTGGTGTTGTGTAGCCCCAAGGGTTGTCGAAGTCCTTACCCATAAGGATGATACCACCACGAGGACCACGGAGGGTCTTGTGTGTTGTAGATGTCACGATGTGGGCATACTTAACAGGGTTATCCAACAAGCCTGCTGCGATAAGACCTGCTGTGTGTGCCATATCCACCATAAACAATGCGCCTACCTTATCTGCAATCTCGCGCATACGCTTGTAATCCCACTCGCGTGAGAATGCTGAAGCACCGCCGATGATGAGTTTTGGCTTGTGCTCTACGGCCAACTTCTCCATCTCATCGTAGTCGATGTTACCGGTCTCCTCGCTGAGACGATAGCCCACAGCGTTGAAGTACATACCCGACATATTCACTGGCGAGCCGTGTGAGAGGTGACCACCGTGTGAAAGGTCGAGACCCATAAATGTGTCACCTGGCTTCAAGCACGCGAAGAACACCGCCATATTTGCCTGAGCACCAGAGTGTGGCTGTACGTTAGCATACTCTGCATCGTAGAGTTTGCAGATGCGCTCGATAGCGAGATTCTCAATCTTATCCACAACCTCGCAACCGCCATAGTAGCGAGCAGCAGGGTAGCCCTCGGCATACTTGTTGGTACATACCGAGCCCATAGCCGCCATCACCTGGTCGCTAACGAAGTTCTCCGAAGCGATCAACTCAATACCCTTCATCTGACGTGAACGCTCCTCGGCAATCAAGTCAAAAATCTGTAAATCCTTGTTCATATTGTTTTTTTGTTTTAAGTTATTATTATATACTGTAGTGATACTCATTCCACAATGTCTTGTCTATTTCAGACATTTTGTCTTTTGTGGATTTTATTAGAGTTTTTATTTTGTTATACTCTTCGCTATCTTTCTCTAAATTAGAAAGTTCTTTTTTGTATGCGTTTAAGTCTCCTTCTAACTTGTCATATTGGTTAACTAAATTTTCTCTCTCCGCTATGAATTTTGCTCTATTTCCATTTACAGCAGGAGATGATGACGAGTTTGCGGGAGCAGCAACTGATGAATAGTTCTCTACTTTTGTCTGAGTGTTGTACTCAATTATGTATGGTACGGCATTGCTCAGAATGACAAATTGCTCACTCTCTGGGTCGTAAAAGTTGAGACCAAAAGATTTGAATGAATTGGTGCTGGTGTAGCCATTTACCTCATTCTTGAAAGTAATATTATCCCATCTCTTCACTGCGTTACCGTTGTTGTCCAAGACGGTTATTGTGCCGGTATAATTGGTAATGTATGTGCTGTAGTCGCAACCACAAAACAATACCAATGCCATTATGCCTAATGCTAATCGTTTCATAAGCCAATATTATTTATATTCCAACTAACAAAGATATAAAAAAATAAATTAAATAACAAAATCTTTTTGGTGTAAAAAATGAGTTTGTGGGGCGTGAGGAAAACCTTCGGGAGTGCTAAGATTTTGATAATTAGCGCTATAGTGAATTGGTAGGATAAAGGTCTATTTTGCCTCTAATTTTGTATTATAGATTTACCTTATACCTCTATTTAAAATAAAGATGAAGATTGTTTTGTGATTATGAATAGTTTTTGTTATTTTTGCAGACTATAATTTATAGATATGGAAAAGGATACACAAAAAGATATATTACAGGAACTCGAATCGAGTGAGTACAAATATGGTTTCGTAACCGATATCGAGACCGAGACCATTGGTCGTGGACTCTCGGAGGAGGTCGTACGTCTCATCTCCGAGAAGAAGGGCGAGCCTGAGTGGATGCTGGAGCGTCGCTTGCAGGCATATCGCCATTGGCTAACGTTGGAGCACCCACAGTGGGCGCACCTCGACATTCCCGAGATTGACTTTCAGGATGTCATCTACTATGCCGCACCAAAGCAGAAGAAGCAACTGAACTCTATGGATGAGGTAGACCCAGAGTTGAAGCGCACCTTCGACAAGTTGGGTATTCCGCTCGAGGAGCAGATGGCGCTGGCAGGTGTTGCCGTAGATGCCGTTATGGACTCGGTATCTGTCAAGACCACCTTCCGCGACACATTGGCCGAGAAGGGCATCATCTTCTGCTCTATCTCGGAGGCTATCAAGGAGCATCCCGAGTTGATAAAGAAGTATCTCGGCTCTGTAGTGCCCTACACCGATAACTTCTACGCAGCACTCAACGCCGCAATATTCTCTGACGGCTCATTCTGCTACATCCCTAAGGGCGTGCGTTGCCCTATGGAACTCTCTACCTACTTCCGCATCAATGCCGAGGGTACAGGACAGTTCGAGCGTACACTTATCGTGGCGGATGAGGGCTCGTATGTAAGTTACCTCGAGGGTTGCACAGCGCCACGCCGCGACGAGAATCAACTTCACGCTGCGGTGGTGGAGATTGTTGTGGAGAAGGATGCCGATGTCAAGTATTCTACCGTTCAGAACTGGTACCCAGGAGATAAGGAGGGTAAGGGCGGTATCTACAACTTCGTTACCAAGCGCGGTATCTGCCGCCAGGGTGCTCACCTCTCGTGGACACAGGTCGAGACAGGCTCTGCCATCACCTGGAAATACCCAAGTTGTGTGCTTCAGGGCGACAACTCATCGGGAGAGTTCTACTCTGTGGCTATGACCAACAACTACCAGCAGGCCGACACCGGTACCAAGATGATTCACATCGGTAAGAATACCCGTTCGCGTATCGTGTCGAAGGGTATCTCGGCAGGTCGCTCACAGAATGCCTACCGTGGTTTGGTGCGTGTGGCAAAGGGTGCGGATAACGCGCGTAACTACTCGCAGTGCGACTCATTGCTCATTGGCGACAAGTGTGGTGCACACACCTTCCCTGTTATCGACTCCTTCAACCCTACTGCGGTGTTGGAGCACGAGGCCACCACGTCGAAGATTTCCGAGGATCAACTCTTCTACTGCAACCAGCGTGGTCTCTCAACCGAGGATGCCGTAGGACTTATCGTCAACGGCTATGCCCGCGAGGTATTGGCAAAGTTGCCTATGGAGTTTGCCGTAGAGGCGCAGAAACTTCTTGCGATATCATTGGAGGGAAGTGTAGGTTAATACTCTTTGTGATAAGGGCGCATCTTCGACGCTTTGCTTGTCTGAAAATGCTCATTTACGCTTAGTAAACTCCGCTTTTTCAGACTGCGACAAATCGCCAAATCTGACACCCTTCTGACAAAGAGTTGAGAGAATAATAATTAAGATAGAATAAAAACGAAAAACGATATAAACTATGTTAAAGGTAGAAAATCTGCACGCCTCAGTTGGCGATAAGGAGATTTTGAAAGGTATAAACCTCACTGTAAAGGCTGGTGAGGTACACGCTATTATGGGCCCTAATGGCTCGGGTAAGTCTACGTTGGCCTCGGTATTGGCTGGTAACGAGAAGTTCACCGTTACGGCTGGTAGCGTGGAGTTCGAGGGCGAGAACTTGCTTCAGTATAACATCGAGGAGCGCTCACGCAAGGGTTTGTTCCTCGGCTTCCAGTACCCTGTGGAGATTCCAGGTGTTACTATGGCAAACTTTATGAAGATTGCCGTTAACGAGCAGCGTAAGGCTCGCGGTCTTGAGCCTCTCACCGCTGCGGAGTATCTCCGTATGATGAAGGAGAAGAGTGCCATCGTAGAACTCGACTCCAAACTCACCTCACGCGCTGTGAACGAGGGCTTCTCGGGTGGTGAGAAGAAGAAGAACGAGATTTTCCAGATGGCGATGCTCGACCCAAAGTTGGCAATCTTGGATGAGACAGACTCGGGTTTGGATATCGATGCTTTGCGTATCGTGGCTACGGGTGTCACACGCCTCAAGCGCGAGGATAACGCTACGGTGGTCATCACACACTACCAGCGTCTATTGGACTACATCGTGCCTGACTACGTTCACGTCTTGTACAAGGGTCGCATCATCTACACCGGCGACAAGACTCTCGCTCTGAAACTCGAGAAGGAGGGTTACGATTGGCTTATCAACGACTATAAGGAGGAGTAGGCTATGGAGATAGTACGTTTGCTTGCTTCGCTCCAAGCCTCGCCGATGCCTCTGTCGGGGTGTCTCGGCAGTGGTGTGTGGAGTATCGAGGCAGATGCCGACCGCGACATCGTCGTTGAGGCGGGCTCGGAGGCTCGTCTTGTGGTTGTCGATGGCGAGGGCTCGGCAGAGATAAATATCGACGTGGAGAGTGGCGCAAAGTTGCGCATACTGAATATCGTACACCACCACAGTGCTACGACTATGGCTATTGCTGTTGCCGAGGGTGCGGAGTGCCGTATGACACAGGTTGTATGCTCATCATCGGATTCGCGTGTTGTTGCGAGCCTTGTGGGTCGTGAGGCGCGATTTGAGTTGGGCGGTGTCTTTGTACTCACCGATGGCGACCAGACCAGCGTCACCGCCGATGTCAACCATATGACTTCAGATTGTGTGTCGCGCATCAAGGTCAAGGGTGTTGCATCGGGAAAGTCTCACGGACGCTTCTCGGGCTTGGTATATGTTGCCCCCGATGCTCAGCGCACCGACTCGGAGCAGACCAACCGCAATGTAACAATTGGCGAGGGTCGCATCGAGACACTTCCTCAGTTGGAGATTTATGCCGACGATGTCAAGTGTAGCCACGGCGCTACGGTAGGTCAGATGGATTCGGATGCCATCCTCTATATGCGTCAGCGTGGCTTGAGCCTTGCGGATGCCAAGCGTCTGCAGATTGAGGGCTTTGTGGATGATGTTGTTTTGCACTCTGCTGTTGAGGGCGATGTCGTTGCTGAGGTGCTCACACAGTTGTTGGCAGATAAACTTAACGAGTTGTAAGAGATACTATGGCATACGACATAGAGCAGATACGCAGAGATTTCCCAATCCTGGAGCGTGAGGTAAACCGTCGCAAGTTGGTATATTTCGATAGTGGTGCTACGGCGCAGAAGCCGTTGGCAGTTATCGAGGCTACGGATCGCCTTATGCGTGAGTCTAACGCCAATATCCATCGTGGTGTGCATCACCTGTCGGGTGCTATGACCGAGATGTACGAGGCTGCACGCGAGAGTGTCCGCAAGTTTATCGGCGCAGAGCACCGCGAGGAGGTTATCTTCACCTCGGGCGCTACAGCATCCATAAATCTTGTTGCCTATGCGTGGAGTGCGAAGAATCTCCGCGAGGGCGATAATGTCGTAGTGTCGGAGATGGAGCACCACTCCAATATCGTACCCTGGCAGTTGGCTTGTGAGCGCTATGGCGCAGAGTTGCGAGTATTACCTTTCGACGATAATGGGGAGTTGATGCTCGATATGTTGGGCGAACTCATCGACGAGCGCACACGCCTTGTTGCAGTCACCGAGGCATCAAATACGTTGGGCACTATGCCCGACTTGGAGCCTATCATCGCTGCGGCGCACGCCATAGGTGCTGTTGTTATGGTTGACGGTTGTCAGGGTGTTGTACACGGTGGTGGCGATGTGGCACGCCGTGGTTACGACTTCTACGCCTTCTCGGGTCATAAACTCTATGGCCCTACGGGTATCGGTGTGTTGTATGGTCGTAAGGAGTTGCTCGAGGCTATGCCTCCGTTTATGGGCGGTGGCGATATGGTCGATAAGGTCACCTTTGCCAAGACCACCTATGCTCCGCTGCCTCTCAAATTTGAGGCTGGTACGTCGAATTTCATTGGCGCTGTGGGTCTCTCGGAGGCAATACGCTATGTCGAGACCATCGGCGTTGAGGCTATCGAGGAGTATGAGCAGGAGTTACTTAGGTATATGACCGAGCAATTGTCGGCTATCGAGGGTCTTAGGATATATGGCACTGCCAAACGTAAGTGTCCTTTGGTCTGCTTTACTGTTGAGGGCACACACCCCTACGATGTGGGTATGATCCTCGATAAACTTGGCGTTGCCATCCGCACAGGACACCACTGTGCCGAGCCTGTGATGACTCACTTTGGCGTTACGGGAATGTGCCGAGCATCTATCGGTATGTACAACACACGCGCGGAGGTAGATGCTTTGGTTAAGGGTGTTGAGCGCGCTGTTATGATGCTCAAGTAACCCACAACATAACATATGAATAACTGCTAATTATATAAAGGTATGTTTATAGTCTTAGAGGGTCTCGATGGTGCTGGTAAGTCTACGCAGATTACCAAACTCCGAGAGATGTTTCGCGCCAAGGGTGTGGAGTCGGAGTATTTGCACTTTCCGCGTTTCGACGCTCCGGTCTATGGCGAACTCATAGCACGTTTCCTGCGTGGTGACTTGGGTAGCGTTGAGAGCGTTAATCCATATCTCGTTGCGCTGTTGTATGCTGGCGACAGAGCCGATGCTGCGGCTATGATTCGTGGCTGGCTCGCAGAGGGTAAGGTGGTTATCGTCGACAGATATGTATACTCAAACATAGGCTACCAGTGCGCAAAGTTACCTCGTGGCGAGGAACGTAACCGCCTGAAAGAGTGGATTCTGCATACCGAGTTCGAGGAGTTTGCAATACCTCGCCCCGATGTGTCGTTGTTCCTCGACGTGCCTTTTGCCTTCACTGCTAAGAAACTCACGGAGACACGCGAGGGTGATGACAGAGCATACCTCCAGGGTCAGAAGGATATCCACGAGGCATCGCTCGATTTGCAGCGCGCGGTGCGTGAGGTATACCTCGATGCTGCTGCCGAGGGTGACGATATCCAGGTTGTCGATTGCTCTACGGAGGAGGGTGCTATGGCATCTCCCGAGGTTATCTTCGAGCGTATAATGGCGTATGTCAACCTATTGTAAAATAGAGGATGCTATGCATCCACGTCGCGATATTCTCGCAATCATCCTTCGTTGGGTGGTGGGAGCGACATTCCTCTTCTCGGGTCTTGCGAAGGGCGTAGACCCTGTGGGTACGTCTATATACGTTGAGAAGTATCTCGCTACATACTCATTGGATGCGCTGATGCCTATCTCCGAGGCTCTTGCCGTTGCTCTTTCGGTTGTAGAGGCCCTGCTTGGCGTGTTGCTCATTATGGGCACTCTGTGCCGTATCACGACCATAATCTCGCTTGTAATAGTCGCTATCTTTACCGTTGTTACTCTGCTGAGTGCTACGGTGTTGCCTATTGGCGAGTGCGGCTGTTTCGGCAGTATCATTATGCTCACGCCCTGGCAGACATTCTTCAAGAATTTGGTATTGCTGGCACTATGCTTCGCCCTGTTGCGCGGCTCTCGCGATATGGTGCGCCCTACGCTCAGGGATGGTGTCGTTGCTTGTGTGGCTATCATAGTTCCGCTATCCATAAATCTATACGCTCTGCGTCATCTGCCTTTCGTGGATTCTATGCCCTATAAGGTCTCTACGGCGCTATATAATGCGGTTGCCAAGGAGCGAAATGCCGAGGAGTCTGCGGTGCAGAATATCCTTATCTTCAGGAATCTCACAACGGGCGAAGATGTGGAGTTTAGCGCTGCGGATACGGCGTGCTGGGAGGATGCAAATCTGGAGTTTGTGGAGGCTGCTACACGCACCGCAGAGGTGGAGTCTCTATATTCCGATTTTAGGTTGTATAACGCCGATGGCGAGGATTGCACTCTTGAAATACTTGGTCGTGAGGGTCGTGTGGCGCTACTCTGCGTTAATGATATCGAGGACATCACAAGAAGACATCTTCGTGGTGTGGCATCTCTCAATGCGCAATACCCATCGTGTGGTATTGTGGTGCTCACGGCAGTGGATGTATCAGATATTGAGGGTGTTATAAACACTGATGATGTTGAGGTGTTTACTATAGATGCTATGACCCTGCGCTCGGTTATTCGTTCCGATGTGGGTGTTGTGGTGCTCCGCGATGGTGTTGTGGAGTTTAAGGCAGACATACGCGATATATAGATGTCGCACTTGGCAAGATAATTGACCATTACCGAGGTAGGTAATGGTCAATTTTTTTTTGTATATGCGTAGATTGAGATATGTAGTGCCGCTGCTTGTGGCGGTGGCGTGTGGCAGAGATGGCAGGGGTTATGTCCCTGAGCCACAACTTGTAAAGTGCGTAGTTGCAACACCTGTAGAGTATCTAAACCACGACTTTGCAGCCCTCACAACCGCCGATGATGCCGTGACGTTGGCGTTTAAAATTTCGGGGCGTGTTGCCGATATCCCCGTGGCTAAGGGTATGCTCGTAGAGCGTGGGCAACTCCTCGCAGAGTTGGATAAGCGTGATGTGGAGTTACAGGTGGATGCTGCGCAGTCGGCATATCGCGAGGCGGAGTCACGCCTCGAGCGCGCACGACGGCTGCTGCAACACTCGGCAATCTCGGCACAGGAGGTGGAGTCTATCGAGAATGCTGTGGCACAAGCCTCTTCGCAATATGAGAATAGCCTCGACCTGCTGCGCGATACACGCATCGTAGCACCCTTCGACGGTGTTGTGGAGCGAACGTATGTAGATGCCTATCAGCGTGTTGCTTCGGGCGAGGCTATAGTGCGTATCGTAAACCCCATAAGTACCACCGTAGGCTTCACAGCCCCCGAGGCGTTGGTGACGCAGTTGTCCGAGCCTGATGTGCGTTTCAGCGTGGAGTTTGATGCGTGGCGTGGTGTGAAGTTCGCTGCTCGCATCAAGAGTTTCGCTCGCACCTCGTCGGATGCTTTGGGCTATCCCGTGTCGCTGCGCCTCACGGATGTAGACACCTCGTGCTACCGCATTGCTCCGGGTATGACCTGCGTGGCAACGGTATCTACTCCCGAGCACGATAGCCACGCCGTGGAGGTGCCCCTCACGGCGATATATGCCCCTGTTGGTGATGGTGACTATGTGTGGATTGTCAACAAGGATAACCGTGTAGAACGCAGTCGTGTTGTTGTGGGTGGTGTTGCGGGTAGCGATAATGTCGTGGTGCTCAGTGGTGTAAAGGCTGGCGAGAGGGTGGTCTCGGCAGGAGTATACCACCTTACCGATGGCGAGGTGGTGCGTGTTGTGGAGGATAAAACGTTGTAGCATATGTGGAATATTTCGCAATACTCTCTGCGCCACCGCTCTGTCGTTGTGGTGCTTATGATAGCGATTCTTGTGGGTGGTCTCTATGCCTTTTTGGCTCTCGGCAAGCGTGAGGATTCCACCTTTACCATCAAGAGCGCCATAGTAACGTGTTCCTATCCTGGTGCTACGCCCGAGGAGGTGGAGGCGCTTGTCGTAGAGCCTCTTGAGCGTGAGATTCGCACCCTTAGTGCGGTGCATAAGATAACCTCCGAGGCTCACTATGGCTATGCACGCCTTATGGTGGAGTTGCAACCCTCGACACCCTCGCGACGCATCCCACAACTATGGGATGAACTACGCCGTAAGGTCTCCGATGCGCACTCGCAACTTCCTGAGGGTGTGGGTGATATGGAGGTCGTGGATGACTTTGGCGATGTCTATGGCCTGTACTACGCCTTGGTGTCGGATGGTGGATTTTCCGATGTGGAGATATCGCGATATGCCAAGCGTGTGGAGCGAGCGTTGTATGCTGTGGATGGCGTAGAAAAGGTTGTGATATATGGTGAGCAGAGTCCCGAGGTGAACATATGGCTCAGCCCTGCGACGCTCTCGGCATTTGACATTCGCCCCGAGGATATCGCAACTGCCATATCCCACCAAAACAGGGTAGCGCCGCTTGGCTCTGTAGATGCTGGGGAGGTGAGCATAGAACTTGTCGAGGGAAGTGCCTATGGCTCGCTATCGGCACTTGAAAACCAACTACTTATAGCCTCCGACGGCAAACAATATCGCTTAGGTGATGTGGCTGATATAGAGCAGGGTTACCACACTCCGCCATCGTTGCTTATGCGTGTCGATGGGCGTGAGGCTGTGGCTATTGCCATCGCCACAAATCCCGATATGGATATCGTGAAGGTGGGTAGTGAGGTCGGTAGATGTATTGCGCACCTCGCGACTGCGCTCCCCGCAGGGTTGAGCATCGTGTCGCTATATCCCGAGGATGAAATTGCTCGCGAGGCAAACAACACCTTTGTCATAAACCTGTTGGAGTCATTGGCGATAGTCATACTCCTTGTTATGGTGATTATGGGGTGGCGTCAGGGTGTCATTGTTGGTGTGTCGTTAGTGTTGTC
>JAFOCZ010000120.1 GCA_017380955.1 Alistipes sp. | reverse complement strand
GTAAGGGGATGATGCCGCCGTTCCATGGTGGTCGACCACCTATGCACCATTAATTTCTTGTGATAGCGGCGCATTAGCGACGCTTCAGTCAAAATGGCGAATGGGAAATACGCTTAGTATGTCCCATCCGCCATTTTTCGTGTCAGCGCCACTACTGCACCACTCTGACAAGAAATTGGGTAACCGCTAATGGAGGTGGGGTTGATGGGTTTCTATGAGTTAATATGTGTCCCATCGTACCCCATCGTACCCCACCCCTCCCTCACCCCCAACCTCTCTTTTTATCAATCTTTTACGGCAAAAGCGTGAGAATTACTAAATTTTTTGTATATTTGCGCACTATGTGCATTATACATAGGTAATAACATAACCAATAAGAAAACAAAGATTACACATATGGATATTTTATCAAAAGTCATCAAACTCTTTTTCGGCTCTAAGGCCGATAAGGATCGTAAGGAGATTATGCCTTACGTAGAGAAGGTTAAGGCTATATATCCTTCGATATCAGCACTCTCAAACGACGAGTTGCGTGCTCGCTCTCAGGCGCTGAGCCAGGCTATCGCCGACTTCATCGCCGAGGATGAGAAGAGCATCGTGGAGAATAAGCAGCGCCTCGAACTCCCCGAGACATCGCTAAAGGATAAGGAGCGTATCTCAAAGGAGATTGACGATGCCACAAAGCGCATCGACCAGAAGATCGAGCAGAAACTCGAGGAGATACTCCCTGAGGCTTTCGCAATTATGAAGGACACAGCACGCCGCTTCGCCGAGAACGACGAGGTGGTGGTTACCGCTAACGACTTCGACCGTAACCTCGCTGCCGAGCGTCAGGATTTGGTGCGTATCGAGGATGAGAAGGCTATCTACAGCAGCCAGTGGACCGCTGGTGGTAATGTCATCAAGTGGGATATGGTACACTACGACGTGCAGTTGTTCGGTGGCGTAGCGCTCCACAAGGGTCGTATTGCCGAGATGGCTACGGGTGAGGGTAAGACCCTTGTGGCTACGTTGCCTGTATTCCTCAATGCCTTGGCACATAAGGGTGTTCACGTGGTTACTGTCAACGACTACCTCGCACGCCGTGATGCCGAGTGGATGGGTCCTATGTATCAGTTCCACGGCTTGTCTGTAGCCTGCATCGACAACACACGTCCTAACTCTGCGGAGCGTCGCAAGGCATATATGTCCGACATCACCTTCGGTACTAACAACGAGTTTGGTTTCGACTACTTGCGTGATAATATGGCGTCGCAACCTAAGGATCTCGTGCAGCGCAAGCACCACTACGCCATTGTCGATGAGGTCGACTCGGTGTTGATTGACGATGCGCGAACACCACTTATCATCTCTGGTCCTGTGCCAAAGGGTGGTGATCAGTTGTTTGCCGAGTATCAGCCTGCAGCAAAGTATATCTACGACCTCCAGAGTAAGATGTCCTCATCGGATGTTGCCGAGGCCAAGCGTCTCTATGCCGAGGGTCAGATGGAGGAGGCTGGTAAACTTCTGCTCCGTGCATACAAGGCTATGCCAAAGTACAAGGCGTTGATTAAGTTCTTGTCTGAGCCAGGTGTTAAGGTGTTGCTTCAGAAGACCGAGAACATCTATATGCAGGACAACGAGCGTCGTATGCCAGAGATTACCGACGACAACTTCGTTGTTCACGACGAGAAGATGAACTCTCTTATCCTCACAGATAAGGGTCACGAGATAGCATCTAAGCGCTTCGGTGAGGAGGGTTTCTTCGTATTGCCAGATATTGGTGCGCGTATAGCGGAGTTGGAGCAGGACAAGGCTCTCTCTCACGAGGAGCGTGCTCAGAAGAAGGATGAGTTGCTCTCGGAGTACTCTGTGAAGGCGGAGCGTGTGCACACTATGAATCAGTTGCTCAAGGCATACTTTATGTTCGAGAAGGAGGTGGAGTATGTACTTATCGACAACAAGGTAAAGATTGTCGACGAGCAGACAGGTCGTATTATGGAGGGTCGTCGCTACTCTGATGGCTTGCACCAGGCTATCGAGGCTAAGGAGAATGTGAAGGTTGAGGATGCTACGCAGACCTTTGCAACCATCACCCTTCAGAACTACTTCCGTATGTACCACAAGTTGGCAGGTATGACAGGTACTGCTGAGACCGAGGCTTCGGAGTTCTGGAGCATCTACAAACTCGATGTTGTGGTAATCCCTACAAATAAGGATGTCATCCGCGATGACCGCGAGGATTTGGTATATAAGACCGAGCGTGAGAAGTATAACGCTGTGATTGCCGAGATTGAGAAACTTGTTGCCGAGGGTCGCCCAGTATTGGTGGGTACTACCTCTGTCGAGATTTCGGAGTTGCTGAGCCGTATGCTCAAGATTCGCGGTATCAAGCATAATGTGTTGAACGCCAAGCAGCACCAACTCGAGGCGCAGATTGTTGCCGAGGCTGGTCGCAGTGGTCAGGTTACCATCGCTACGAATATGGCGGGTCGTGGTACCGATATCAAACTTACCCCAGAGGTTAAGGAGAAGGGTGGTCTTGCCATCATCGGCACCGAGCGCCACGAGAGCCGTCGTGTAGACCGTCAGTTGCGTGGTCGTGCAGGACGTCAGGGTGACCCAGGCTCTTCGCAGTTCTTCGTATCGTTGGAGGATAAGTTGATGCGTCTCTTTGGCTCTGACCGCATCGCCTCTATGATGGACAAGATGGGTATCCAGGAGGGTGAGGTTATCCAGGCTGGTATGATGTCTAAGGCTATCGAGCGTGCGCAGAAGAAGGTTGAGGAGAACCACTTTGGTACTCGTAAGCGTCTCTTGGAGTATGACGATGTTATGAACTCACAGCGTGAGGTTATCTACACACGTCGTCGTCACGCCCTCTATGGCGAGCGCATCGACATCGACCTTAACAACCTTCGCTACGACTATGCCATCAAGTTTGTCGAGGCTCACGAGGGTTGTCCTTTCGAGGAGTTTAAGTTCGACTTGTTGCGCGAGGTAACCCTCGACACAACACTTCTCGAGGAGCAGTACAACACTATGAAGCCTCAGCAACTTATCGAGGCTATCGTTAAGGATCTCACCGACCTCTACGAGCGTAAGGCTAAGGCTATTGCCGACATCCTTCGCCCAAATATGGAGCGCTACTACGCACAGTTCGAGAGCAATATGTCAGCACGTCTCGCCTTCCCATTCACCGATGGTCGTCTCCGCTACTCTATCCCTGTGGAGATGCAGAAGTGCAAGGATACCGACTGTATGGAGGTATACCGCGTGTTTGCCAAGATTGCGCTCTTCACAACTATCGACGACGCTTGGCGTGAGCACCTCCGCGAGATGGATGACCTTCGCCAGAGTGTTCAGAATGCTACATACGAGCAGAAGGACCCACTCCTCATCTACAAATTGGAGTCGTTCCAACTCTTCTCGAAGATGCTCGAGGATATAAACCGCAATGTCTTGGCGCTTCTCAACAAGGTATATCTCGATATCCGTGAGAATAGCCAGAGTATGGAGCAGGCACGCGAGCAGAAGTCGAAGATTGATGTCAACAAACTTCAGGCATCACGTATGGCTGCCGCAGCCGCTGCAGGTCAGGGTGAGCGTGGTAAGACCGCGCCTATAAAGGTAGACAAGAGCGTAGGTCGTAACGACCTCTGCCCTTGTGGCTCTGGTAAGAAGTACAAGCACTGTCACGGTAAACTTGGTTAATAGTTACAACTATGGGATATAAGGAGCAGAAACAGCGTCAGTTCGACATTCGCTACTTGCAGATGGCGCGTGTATGGGCCGAGAACTCCTACTGCGTGCGTCGCAAGGTTGGAGCGCTCATCGTCAAGGATAATATGATTATCTCCGATGGCTACAACGGTACTCCCGCGGGCTTCGAGAATGTCTGCGAGGATGATATGGGAAAGACAAAGCCCTATGTCCTCCACGCCGAGGCAAATGCCATAACCAAGGTTGCCAAGAGTGCCAACAACTGCGACGGCTCAACGCTCTACATCACCGCATCTCCCTGCATAGAGTGCGCAAAACTCATCATCCAGGCAGGTATCAAGCGTGTGGTATACAGCGACTCATACCGTCTCGAGGAGGGTCTTGAGTTACTTCGTAGGGTAGGCATAGAATGTGTCCACCTCCCCATAGAGTAATTTCTTGTGATAAGGGGTTATCTTCGACCTATCCCAAAAAGTAATAGACCAAGGGCTGTACTTCGTGTACTATCCCTTGGTCTATTCTTTTGCGATAGGCCAAACCTAACCCCTTCTGATAAAAAATTAGTCGTTAAAACATTATGTCATCCTG
>JAFOCZ010000119.1 GCA_017380955.1 Alistipes sp. | reverse complement strand
GGCGTTGGTTAACTGTATGATCTTCAACGACAAGACCCACGCATTGTTTGCTGGTGACAAGGCTACTCGCGAGGAGAACACCGTACACTTGGTACACGGCGAGAAGATGCTCTTCGGCAAGGACAAGACTAAGGGCTTGGTATTCGAGAATATGCGCTTGAAGGCTGTTACCGTTGGCGAGGATGGCTACACTATCGACGATGTTTTGACACACGACGCTAAGTGTGCTGACACCACTCTCCACTCTATGCTTGCAGCAATGAAGTACCCTGAGTACCCAGTTGCAGTAGGTGTTATCCGCGATGTTGATGACGAGAACGTATACGATCTTCGTGTTCAGCAGCAGGTAGAGGAGGTTAAGGCCGCTTCGAAGTTCAAGTGTGTTGATGACCTTCTTCGCTCAGGCCAGACTTGGGAGATTAAGTAATCGAACAACACATATAATAGCAAATGAGACCGATGTTATGTCGGTCTCATTTCTTTTGTATGTAGTCAAGTGAAAATGCTGATAAAGAAGCCTATATACGCACCTCGGGTAACTCGTCCCAGCAGGTGGTGTAGCGCGGTGAGCGGTGGTGACTGTTGGCCTTGACGGCAGAGATGCCCTCCGAAGCGATGGTGACACTACCACCCTCCGAAGTGCGGTTTATCTGGTCGATGGCCTGCATAAGACGGCTATGACGCTCGTTGTGTTCGGCTGAAAACATCGAGACGTGGCAACCCTGGCGAGGTATGATGTCCGAGGCTATGACACCCGCCTTCTTATACCCTGCGCCACGCACAAAGATCTCGGCAAGAGCCTCACGCGCGGTGCGCACTATGTCAATGGTGCTATCCGTAGGCTCGACAAGCGGCAGGCAGATGTGTCCACACTGCTGGATGTCGTCGGTGTGGAAGCGGTTGGTAGCGGCGAAGACCGTAAGGCGCGAGCATACAGAGTGTTGCTCACGGAGTTTCTCGGCGGTCATAGCGGCAAACTTGGCAACCTGCTCCGATAGTTCTGCGATATCGTAAATCTCGGTGGAGAAACTGCGCGAGTTGCAGATAGACTGTCGGGGGTCGCTGACGCTCTCGAAGCCGATGGCTGGTATGCCGTGGAGTTCGCGCCACGTCCTGACACCCACAACACCCATACGTCGCATCACCCAATCTTCGGGGCGCATACGGAAGTCCTGGGCGGTGAGGATACCTGCCTCTTTGAGACGAGGAGCACTACGGCGACCTATGCCCCACACATCCTCGATGGGGAACTTCTTGAGCACCTTCTCGACATCCTCGGCACGGTGCATAAAGCATCCGCCACGCAGTTTGGGATAACTCTTGCATAGTTGCGCGGCAATCTTGGCAAGGGTCTTGGTGGGCGCAACACCCACAGATACAGGGATTCCCGTGAGACGACGACAGCGCACCGACAACTCCTTAGCATAGGCATCGAAGTTCAGATTATCGATGCCACGCAGGTCGAGGAACGCCTCGTCGATGGAGTAGACCTCGATTTGTGGTGCTGACTCACGGAGTATGGAGCGTATGCGGCGCGAGAAATCGGCATATAGGGTCATATTGCTCGAGAATATCTCGACATTATGGCGCTGCACGATATCACGGATACGGAAGAGGGGCTCACCCATCTTGATGCCGAGAGCCTTAGCCTCGTTGGAACGTGCTATGATGCAGCCATCGTTGCGGGATAGCACAACGACAGGTCGCCCATTGAGGTCGGGGCGAAATACACGTTCGCAGGATACGAAGAAGTTATTGCAGTCGGCAAGGGCAAACATCCGTCTAAGCCTTCTTGATGATATATGTCACAACACCCCATATCGCAAACTCATTATCCGAAGTTATGCGTATGGGCTGAAACTTTGGGTTTGCGGCGATGAGCATAGTGTGGTCGCTATGGCGCTCTATGCGCTTCACGGTGAACTCACCATCTATGAAGCAGACCGCAGAGCAGCCATTGTAGGGCTCTATGCTACGGTCTACGATGATGATATCACCCTCGTCCATCTCGGCTTCAACCATCGACGTGCCACCAACACGAAAGAAAAACGTGGAGGCAGGGTGTCGTACAAGGAGTTTCACAAGGTCGAGTTTCTCGCGTGGTTCCTCATCGGCAGGCGACGGAAATCCCGCACGCACCTCACCCAACATATCCGCCTCGAGCGAAGCGGTGGTATCTATGGCATATGGTTTCATAAGTTCTAACTCTATTATTTGGTTGTCTCCTCGTCATAAATCTCATCGTAGAGGCTGCGCAGTGCGCTCTTATCGGCAATCAGTTGGCGTAACTCCTCGAGGCGACGGCTATTCTCCGACTCGGGAAACCACAACCTCAGGTAACCACCATAGTCATACTTATCGCTAAGGTGCTCCACCATACGCAGATAACCCTCCTCACGACCCAGGGTGGGATAGTTTGCCAACGTATACTGCACCGTGCGACGTAGTATGGTGCGAGGCTCTATGATGCGGTCTGCCTCTGCCACAATCTTGCCATATATGGAGCGCGGTGGATTCTTCGCCGAGGCACGGTGGTCCTCCACAGCATCTGCCATAGTGGCAATATCCTCCTCCGTAAACCAACGCCTGAGCATCTCATCCTCAAGCACTATACGCTTAGATGCCTTGTGGTGTACATCTCTACCCTCCACCAAGCCTGTGTCGTGGTAGGCAGCAATGGTGTACGCCATATCTACGCTGAGGTTGTAGAGACGCGCCAGACGCACACTCTCGGCGATGACCATATCGGCGTGGTCACGGCGGTGTGCAGCGTCGTGGTGGTCGTAGCGTGGAAGTATCTCACGCTCTATATATTCTTGTAACGTATTGTCTATCATAGCATTACACCACTACCCTACAACAACCTCCACCAAGTCCTCACGACGGAGATACTGCTCTGCGAGGCGCTGTATATCCTCCGCGGTTATGGCGTTGATAATCTCCACGTTACGCTCCGTAGATGAGTTGTCGAAGCCACACATAATATTCTCTATCGTAACATCAGCGATGCCAAATGGGCCATCGAGGATGCGGAGAATCTCGCCAATCATCATATTCTTTGCCATCTGCAACTCCTCCTCGGGGACAAGTTCGGTGCGCAGACGCTCTATCTCGAAGTATATCTCACGCAGGGCATCGTCGGTGTGGTCGCGTGTGACCTGTGTGGCGATGGCGAGGTATCCCTCCCTCTCGAAGTTGACCATAGCAGCCATAACACCATAGGTGTAGCCGTGCTCCTCGCGGAGATTCTGCATAAGGCGTGAGCCGAAGTAGCCACCGAGAATCGTAGCCACAACCTGCATACCCACAAAGTCGGGATGGGTGCGTGTGAAGAGCAGACGTCCGATGCGGATTGAGGATTGCAGAGCACCCTCCACCTCCTTATGCACCTTGTATGTTGTTGCGGTGGCAGGAAACTCGGGGAGGTGCGTCTTACCCTCGGGGAGTGCCTCGGCGATGTCGGCGATGCCTCGCATAACCTCGTCGCTGATGTTGCCACTGCAGACCACGAAGCAGTTGTCGGCGGTGTATAACTCACGGTATAGCGCCACTATATCCTCGCGTGTGACATCGTCGTAGAGGCTCTCGGGAGATGTGATACCATAGGGGTGCTCCTCGCCGAAGAGTGCCTTGCCGAAAATCTCACGCGACTGCACATCTATCTTCTTACGCTCTATGGCAAGACCCTGTTGGCGTTTCATACAGTAGGTACGCAACTCCTTGCTGTCGAAGGCGGGATTGAGGATAATCTCTCGCGCCACGCTGAGCGTCTGAGAGAAGAACTTCGACAACGACACAAACGACACATAGACATAGTCGCGGTCGATGTTGACATCGAAATATGAGCCATAGAAGTCCAACTCATCGGCAATCTGCTGCGCAGACATTCGTGTGCTACCCTCGCTGAGCATATTCACAGCCGTAGATGCCGTGAAGGGCTTACGCTGCATAGCGCTGCCGGCACGGAACACAAACGTGAAGCGCACAACCTCGAAGTCGTTGGAGTAGAGGGTGTAGATGCTGACACCGTTAGAGGATGTGTGGTGCTCGGCGCGTGGCATATCCACGCTGTCGGGGATGATTATATCGGGTTGCTGTCTCATAGTTTTGCGCGGTAGATAAGTGTTGAAGAGTTGTTGGGTGTGAAGCGCTCACGGGCGAAGGCCATAACCTCCTCGCGTGTGATGGAGCGATAGAGGGTTGCCTCGCCATTGAGCAGCGACAGGTCGCCCGTCATAGCGTAGAAGCCCAAGTTCATAGCCTTGTTCATAACGTTTATCTCGCCCATAAGGATGTTGGCCTCGAACTTATTCTTGACCTTCTCCATCTCGTAGTCGGAGATGTTGCCCTCCATTATGTCGCGCAACTCACCCCATAGTGCCTCCTCGGCATCCTGCTCCGAGGTTGTGGGCATCAGGCGACCCTTGATGATGAAGAGACCAGCATCGAGGCTTCCGAGGATGTAGGCGTTGACACTCGAGAAGAGACCTCGCTCCTTGACCAAGCGGTTTACCATACGCGAGGACTCGCCACCTGCCAACAAGTCCGACGCTAAGTCACCGAGGAAGAACTCTCGCGAGAGGCGGTCACCCATATGAAAGGCGATGGTGATATCCGTAGCAGGCACATCACGCTCCACGGTGAGGCGTCGTGGCTCACACTGCTCGGGCTCAACGGGTACAGGGGCTATGTCGCCACCACAATCCTCGATATCGGAGAAATACTCCGTGGCGAGGGCTATCATCTCATCCTCGTCCATATCCGCCGATATGGAGAGAATGGCACGCGATGGGCGATAGTGGAGGTCATAGAACTCACGAACATCCTCCAACGTGGCACGCTCGATATGCTCGGGCGAGATGCCTATCGTAGACCAACGGTATGGATGCACCTTGTAGCACATATCACGCAACAGAGGCTGCTCGTCGCCATATGGCTGGTTGAGATATCGCTGCTTAAACTCCTCGATGACAACCTGCTTCTCGGCCTCACAAGCCTCAGGACTAAGGTTTAGGTTACGCATACGGTCGCTCTCGAGCCACAGCGCTGTCTCGATATTCTCCTTGGGGAGTGTTATGTAGAAGTTTGTGTAGTCGTTGTTTGTAAAGGCATTATTCTCGCCACAGGCCATCTGCACAGGGATGTCGAAGTCGGGGACGTTGTGCGTACCGCGAAACATAAGGTGCTCAAAGAGGTGTGCGAAGCCTGTCTTATGCTCCGACTCGTTGCGTGCGCCAACCTTGTAGAGGATGTTCACCGCCGCAAGTTTCGAGGCGTGGTCGCGGTTGACAAGTATCTGCAACCCATTGGGGAGTATCGCTTCTTTGTACTTTATCATAGTAAACAGTAGTTTTAACTTACAAAGATAATAAAAAGGTACGACACTACCTACTACATATTTTGTTTTGTTTGGCGAGGTGCATAAAAAAGAGGACTATTCCGAAGAACAGTCCCAATTTCTTACGGCGGTGATAATTTTTCGCAAGATATGGGGCGCATTGCAAAAAATTTCGTAACTTTGTTTAAATATAAACATCTATTGCTATGGCACAGACTGCAAAAACCAATCGTAACAACCTCTTCAAGACCTATGTCGTGGATGCTCTGAGTTATATGGCTATGGGTCTCTTCTGCTCGCTGATACTGGGTCTTATAATCAGCCAGTTGGCGAAGATTCCAGGGCTCGAGATACTCTCCGAGATAGCACGACTCCTGCAACTCGACCTCGTTGTGGGAGGATCTATTGGCTTGGCAATAGCGTTGGGACTGAAGCGTGACCCTCTGGTGACGATATCTGCTGTGGCGGTGGGAGCATTGGGATACTCGCTCGGTGGCTCGTGGGGTGATGTTGGTGGTAACCCCATCGGTGCATACCTCGCAGCGATAGTGGGTATCGAGGCAGGCTCGTTGGTGTCGAAGCGCACGCCTGTGGACATAATCATAACACCCCTTGTGGCGGTGGTGGCAGGAGGTCTTGTGGCGAAGTATTGCTGTGTGCCTATTGGCGAGTGGGTGATGTCGCTCGGCGAACTCATAAACCGCGCTACGATGCTCAACCCATTCATTATGGGTATTATAGTGTCGGTGTCGGTGGGATGTATCCTCACACTCCCCATCAGTTCTGCGGCGTTGTGCATATCGATAGGTCTCAGTGGCTTGGCAGCAGGAGCGGCGACAGCGGGATGCTGTGCGCAGATGATAGGCTTCGCGGTGATAAGTTTCAAGGATAACGGCTTCGGAGGCTTGCTGTCGCAGGGTCTCGGAACGTCGATGTTGCAGATAGGAAACATAGCGCGTAAGCCGATAATATGGCTTGCTCCGACACTTGCATCCGCAATACTCGGCCCTGTGTCGACGGTGGTGCTGAAGATGACAAACAGCGCCGCAGGAGCAGGTATGGGAACATCGGGATTGGTGGGCCCTATAGGTTGCTGGGACTCTATGTCGGCAACCACAGAGCCTATGGTGCTCCTTGCGGAGATTATAGGTCTCTACTTTGTAGCGCCAGCGGTGCTAAGTCTTATGATTCACGCCTTTATGAAGCGCCGCGGCTGGGTGAAGGATGGAGATATGGCGCTGAAAAAGTGAGTAGTTAGGAGTGAGTAATGAGTAATGGGGTCGCCTCTGCGAGGCGATGATAGAATGGGGATTGATGGGTAGAGATGGGTAGTTATGGGTAATCCCCATTTGTCCCTATCAATCCCTATCAATCCCCATCGTAACCTTGTATGTCAGTCCGAGCCTGCCGAGGAATCTCCTCGTTGTCTGCGGGTTGTACAGCGAGGAGATCTTTCGACTCCGCTACACTCCGCTCAAGATGACATATAAATATAATCCACACTT
>JAFOCZ010000118.1 GCA_017380955.1 Alistipes sp. | reverse complement strand
TACACTTGAAACAGAGCTTGGCGCAGAGGGCTATTATGTATCTGCCACTCTGACTCAAAACGGTGGTACTATCACCAACTTGGTAGAGAATCCTCAGAATCTGGATTTGACAGGTAGGAGCCAATATAACAAATAAGAATTGAACTGTAACCTATGGTGATTGGATGAACTACCACTACTGCGAGGGCTACTGGAACCGTGGTTGGGGTCGTTATGAGTCATCTGATTATGTAGGTGGCGTTGATCAGAATGCACCACACAACCACGCTGATGGTGAGTCTCACTGTGTATGCGTTACTTTCGACCAGCTCTTTGGTGGCAGTTCTAACGGTAGCGGTCACTACCCTGTACGTGGTCTTCGCGAGTTTGAGGGCGTAACCGTAAACTACCCAGAGTCATTCTTCCGTGAGCAGGGCTACAAGGCTGAGGGTGACAATTATATTGTTTACTCTGGTGACGGTTTCAAGTATGTAGCAACTGAGGTTTTGGCTGATGCTTCAAAGAATGTAACAATCGAGTTGGCAAATGATATCGACCTTGACTCAACTATAAATGTTGAAAATGGTCAGACCGTAACAATTGACCTTAACGGCCACAAAATCACAAGCGAGATAGCAGGTAAGCCATCAGAAAGTTTCGGATTGTTCAGCGTAAACGGTGAACTTGAAATAAACGGAAATGGTACTATCTCTTTGACAAGCGAGGATTTCGAGTGGAACTCATCTTACAGATATACTGCAATCAATATCCGTGAGAAAGGTGTTGTAACTCTTGGCGAGGGTGTAAGTGTTATTTGTGAGGCTTCAAAGGATGGTAGTTATGGTATGAGCTATGCTGTTGATATCTACACAACAGGTAAATTGAACATTAATGGCGCATCACTTCACAGCAACTACATTGCCGTTCGTTGCTTCTTCGGTAATTCTGTTGTTAACGTAAATAGCGGTTCTAAGATCACAAGCTCTAAGAATAACTATGGTATTTGGTTGCAGAGTTCACCAGGTGCTGTTGTTAATATTGCAGATGGTGTTAACTACACAGTCGAGAACGACATTTACTACTTCAATTAATTACTAAATACTACGCCCTTCTCGAAAGGGAGGGGCATAGTATTAAATACAACTCGTTAGAGTGTTATTTAGCGCTCGGTTTCGGCCGAGTAAACACAAGCGACGTTTTCTATTTTTTGCTTTCACGATTTGTTAATTAACGTTGCTTTCGGGGAGTCCATTCGGACTCCCCACTCTTTTTTATTGTAGGTGGACAGGAAATACACACTGAACATCTTTTAGATGAGCGCAACGACGTGGGAATCTCAAATTATATACGTTGATAGTGCGCTGACACGAAATATGGCGGATGGGACATACTTGACGTATTTCCCATTCGCCATATTGACTGAAGCGTCGCTAATGCGCCGCTATCACAGCAAAGAAAAAATTTGTTGTCAAAAGGGTGCCGAGTGCAACACTCGGCAAAAATACCACCGATGGGTAGTACTTGGCGTACGTCCCATTGGTGGTATTTTTTGTTAGGGGCCGCAATCGACCCCTTATCACAACAAATTATATTTCGACGAGGTGGTTTTTGATGGCGTAAACAACAAGGTTGGCGGTGTTTTTGCAGCCCGTCTTCTCGAGGATGTTGGCACGATGCTTGTCTACGGTGCGCTTCGAGATGAAGAGTTTGTCGGCAATCTCCTGATTTGACAGACCACGGCACACCTCCATAAGAATCTCTACCTCACGCTCCGAGAGTGCATCCTCATCCTCCGCATCGCCCGTATGGCGAATCATAGAGCGAGTCATAGAGCCCAGCAGCGCAGCACTGAAGTAACTATCGCCAGCCACAACAGCATCCACAGCAGCATATACCTCCGCGATATCCGAATCCTTAAGCAGGAATCCCGATGCGCCACACTCCACCATAAGAGAGTAGTAGTGGTCGTCGCCAAACATCGACAATGTGATGACCTTGAGCGCAGGACGCTGCTGCAACGCACGGCGTGTGGTCTCCGCACCATCTATCCCCGGCATTGCGATATCCATAAACACCACATCTACATCCAACTTCGGGAGTGCCTCGAGGAACTCCTCGCCACTGCCATAGTCCGCAACCACACACACATCGTCACGCTCGGCGAGCAGTCCACGCAGTCCTGTACGGAAGAGCGTATGGTCGTCTACAAGTGCTATGTTAATTACTCTTTTTTCCATTCTTACGTCTTGTTTTAGGTTTCACAGGTGGCTCGAGGAGGCTTGTATCGGGCGTTATAGCCTTGCCATCCACAGCCACAGCCACCCTGACACTCATACCCTCACCAGGCTGGCTCTTCAGTACAAACTTACCCCTGAGCGATGACACTCGCGAGCGGATATTCGCGAGTCCCATACCCTTATCCTCGACATCGCCAACCACGAAGCCACGACCGTTGTCGCTATACTCCACAACAAGCAGTCCCGACTCCTCCATAAGGCGCGCCTCAATCTTGCTACACGCAGCGTGCTTCAGGGAGTTGTTTATAAGTTCGCATACCACACGGTATATCACCACCTCTACATTGGCATCGTAACGCTTATCGCCCAATGTCGTAGTGAGGTTTATAGGTGCATCCTGCACCTGCTGCAGTCTATCCACAAAGTTGCGGAGACCACGCGAGAGTCCAAAACTATTGAGAACGTGTGGCGAGAGGTTGTTGGAAATCTCACGCAACGAGCGTATAGCCTCGTCGATAACCGCCTGGCTACTCTCGAGCATACCACGCTCCTTATCGCCAAGGTTGGCACGCTGAAGTGCCGAGAGCGACATCTTCGCAGAACTGAGCAGAGGACCTAAGCCATCGTGCAACTCTCGGGAGAAGGAGGCACGCTGACGCTCCTCGGTGCGTAACACCGCCGTGAGGAGTCTATGCTCAAGGATACGGCGCTGGCGACTGACATAGTCAACGTGGTCGACAAGCAATCGTGCGCAGACAACGCATATCGAGAAACTCAGCGACACCACGATGCCCACCCACGCAAAGACCTCATCCGAGACCGAGCCTCCGGCAAACTCACGAAGTTGCAGGTAACGCTCCAGGCACAGCAAGGCGAGGCTTATGAGACAGCATATCCACAGCGCCATATATCGGGTCTTGTTGACAAGAAATATGGCGATGAGCATCGCTCCAACCTGCAGCAGGATGGAGACTATCATAAGCACCTCTACAGCCTTCATATACTATATTATATATATACTACAACACGCCATCCAGCGCTGCGAGTTGTCGGTAGTCGGTCATATCGGTCTGCACAGGCACCACCGACACATAGCGGTGTGCCAATGCCCACTCGTCGGTATCCTCAGCCTCGGGCTCGGCATTCTGGAACGCACCCGTGAGCCAGAAGTAACCTCTGCCATATGGATCCTTACGCTCGTAGAACTCCTCACGCCAGAAGCCTCGTGTCTGACGCGAGAGGCGTATACCTTGAATCTCCTCGACCTTGCAGCGTGGCACATTTACATTAAGGCACAACGGGCGTGGCAATCTGTCGCCAGCATCGAGCACCGCGCTGATGATCCTGCGACCATACTCCACAGCACCATCGAAGTCGGCATCGGCATCGTGGTCATCGACAGACAAGCCGATAGATGGCACATTGTAGAAACTACCCTCTATGGCAGCACCCATAGTTCCCGAGTACATAACATTCACCGCGGCATTAGAGCCGTGGTTGATACCCGACAATACAAGGTCTACCTTACGACCGAGGAATACGTGGTCGAAGGCCACCTTTGAGCAATCTACGGGAGTTCCCGAGAAGGCATATATCTCGCAATCGTCACCACGCTCCACAGCACGCAAGAACAACGGCTGTGAGATGGTTATCGCCTGGCTCATACCACTCTGCACACGCTCGGGGGCTATGGCAACAACGTGACCGAACTCCTTAGCGAGGTTTACCAGAGCACGAAAACCTTTCGACTGGTAACCATCGTCGTTGGTCACAAATATCAATCTTTCGTTAGACATATATTCTTTATTTGGGGTTACTTGTTACACATACATATCGCCCTCGGAGGTTGAGGCATCGAGGCGTATGGCTATCATTATCAGCAGCGTGAAGGCCACAAGAGAGGAGCCACCATAACTCATCAGCGGCAGCGGGATTCCCATCACAGGCATAAGACCTATGGTCATACCCATATTCACGATGACGTGGACGAGGAGTATGGATGCCACCGAGTAGCAGTATACACGCCCAAAGGGCTCTTTGATACGCTCTCCCATCTTCATAAGGCGCAGGATGAGCGAGATGTAGAGCACCACGACAATTGCCGAGCCGAAGAATCCCCACTCCTCGCCGACGATGCAGAAGATGAAGTCGGTATGTTTCTCGGGCACATAGTCATACTTGATCTGCGTGCCCTGCATAAAGCCCTTGCCCCACATACCTCCCGAGCCGATGGCAATCTTCGACTGGTTGACGTTATAACCCACATCACGAGGGTCATCCACAAGACCTACGAAGGTCCAGATACGATTCTTCTGGTGAGGCTCGAGATGCGAGAACAGAAAGTCTGCCGTAGGCACAAAAGCCATAGCATAGGCAAACATCGCGATGGTCCACAATAGCGACATTGTGCGGGTCTTGATGGCCAGGAACGCAAGCACCACAACAGCCACGCTGCAGACTATCATAAGCGACGCATAGCCACTTAGTGGCGTGAGCGTAGAGAGCAGCAACCACCCCAGCACGATGCCGAAGAAGAAGCGCAGATGACCTATCAACTCACCACTCTTGAGGATGCTATATATCGTGAACATCACCAAC
>JAFOCZ010000117.1 GCA_017380955.1 Alistipes sp. | reverse complement strand
TCGACGGTCTGACCGACAGCGTGGAGCAACTAACTAGTGCCGTGGATGCCGACATCGAGATCGTTGCCGAGCGTGGCACTACATTCCCCGTGGAGGATATCGACCTTGAGGCAATCCGACATGTCGAAGGTATCGTTGCCACTGCCCCATACGTCGAGCAGTGCGTGATGGCAGTCTCGGCTGGCCGACGCGTCACTTTCGACCTCAGGGGTGTGGATCGCAACTACTACCACGTGGTGGGCCTCAGCGACTACATCTATAGCGGAGGCCTCAACTCCATCTTTTCGGGCGACATCATCCTCGGAGCATCCTTAGCCTCGTCGTTAGGAGCCTACGGCATCGGCACAGAGATAGAACTATACGCCCTAAACCGCAAACAGATATCTACGTTGCTACCCTTGAGTGGCATAAAGCACCACACAACACATCTGGGAGGTGTCATCCTTGCGAATACCGACATCAGCCAAACTTTGGCCCTCGCAGAATTGGAGCGCACCCAGAGATTGTTGAACTACGAGGGTCGCCTCTCGGCGGTGGCTATAAAGATAGCAGAAGGGGCAGAGAGTGAGCAACTAATCAGAGAGTTAAATGGTATCGTAGGCGAAGAGTATAGGGTTGTGACACGCGACCAGAAGAATGCCTCGATAAATGCCATTCTCAAGATGGAGAAGTTCTCCATCCTACTCATTGGCGCACTCATCATCCTCATCGCCACCTTCTCCATCGTGGGTTCTGTGATAATGCTCATCACCGAGAAGCAACGCGACATTGCCACCCTAAGGGCCTTGGGTGCAAAGCAACGCCTCATAACCAACATCTTCGTAGGTGAGGGTGCACTGCTCGCCGTGGCGGGATGTCTCATCGGCACACTCCTCGGCTCAGGCATAGCACTCCTGCAGCAACACCTCGGCCTTGTAAAGATTCCTGGCGACAGGCTTCTGGGTAGTTACCCCGTGGATCTCAACCTTGTAGATGTCATCACCGTAGTTGCCGTGGTGCTGACCATGGGTGTTGTGGTGTCGTGGCTAACGGTGAGAACAAAACTAAAGAGTAATAAACAAGCGTAGATAATAAGAATCCGAAATATGAGCAGACTCTTCTATAAACATATAGTGTCGGTGGTGATAGGCTCTCTATCGCTCCTCGGCATCGTAGGCTGTGACGGTCCCAAGGTTATCCCCGACAGAGACCTAGTAAACATCTTTCACGACGCCTACGTAGCAAATGCCTATATCGTCGAGGGCAAGATAGCCAGCGACTCACTCTACATCTACGAGCCTATCTTCAACAAGTATGGCTACACGATGGAGGACTTGCAACACACCATCAAGACCTTCACCGAGCGTAAGAGCGCGATGCTTAGTACCATTATGTCGGAGGTGAATCGTCGTCTGGATGAGGAATCACGCGCAGAGTCACGCAAGATTGTGGTCTTGGACACCATCGACAACATCGCCAAGCGTGCATACACACGCACCATCTACAGCGACTCCCTAATTCAGGTAAAGCGCCTCAAGGATACCACCAAATTGCATATCACCATCGAGGACCTCGTACCTGCGGAGTATGCCATAAGTTTCACATACCTCATCGACACCCTCGATGAGAACCGCAACTCTCGTGTCGAGGCATACATTCTCACTACCGACTCGATACAGACTATGCGCAATACTATGATGCTTACTCGTTACCGCGAAGCTAAGTACACTCGTAAGCTGACCACAGATACCTCACACCGCAAGATATTTATCAATATGTTCTACCACCCATCGAACGAGGAGTCGAAACTCCCCGACATCACCATTCGTGACTTCAAGGTGGTAAGAATCCTTCCTACGGATATTAGCGTGGATAGTCTCTATCACGACCAGCTCAATATAAGCATTATAAATAGGGAGTTGATGACATCGTTTACCGCCGACACCATTGAGGTTGCCACGCACGACGTCATCGACAGCATAGCACACGATGAGAAGGATAGCCTCACACTACACACTCTATAACGGTGAGTTGGAGCGCAACATTGTTGTCGAGGTCGATGACCGCGGCACCATAACCAACATCCTACGTTGCGACACCATAGACTCTATGGCGAGTGTGGAGTTTTTCCCTGGCATCCTCATCCCTGGTATGGTGAATTGCCACTGCCACCTCGAACTATCATACCTCAAGGGGGCTATTGCCGAGGGCGAGGGCTATGGTGGCTTTGCACGTAGCATAGGTGCTGTACGTAACAACTTTACCACCGAGGAGCGCATACGAAGTGCCAGACTGGCCGATGCCCAGATGTGGGAGGAGGGTGTCGAGGCCGTGGCAGATATCGCCAACGACGACCTTGTGATGGAGGTCAAGACCCAGTCGAAGATAGAGTACCACACCCTCTTCGAGTTCTTCGGGCTGAACAATAGGGATGTCGAGCCACATTTCGATCTCGCAAGTCGCTATACGAGGAGCTACGTTACGCCCCATTCGACCTACTCGGTACAGGATGAACCATTCCGCCAGATATGTGCCCGCAATAGTTCACTACTCTCGATACACCTGCTTGAATCGGATGCCGAGGAGGGCCTATACCACGGCAGAGGGTCGCTCCACGAGTGGTATCAACGTATGGGGTGGGAGT
>JAFOCZ010000116.1 GCA_017380955.1 Alistipes sp. | reverse complement strand
TGCACCACGCTTCAAGGCGTTGTCCAACGACTCGAAGATCATCATACCAGCACCCTCGGCAATTACGAAGCCGTGACGGTCTGCCGAGAATGGCAATGATGCCTTGAGAGGATCCTCCTCGCGTGAGAGGGCCTTGCTGTTGGCAAAACCACCGATAGCCAATGGGTGTACCGAAGCCTCAGCGCCACCGCAGATGATGGCATCAGCATAGCCGTGCTTGATAGCGCGGAATGCCTCACCCGCAGCGTGAGTACCTGTGGCGCAGGCAGTGACAACAGGAAGACATACACCCTGTGCGTTGTGCGAGATAGCCACATTTCCCGATGCGATGTTCGAGATCATCATAGGCACGAAGAATGGTGAGATACGACCAACACCCTCCTCGAGCATCACCTTAGTCTGGTTTACGAAGGTATCCATACCACCGATACCCGAGCCGATGTATACACCAAGACGCTCAGGGTCGATGTTCTCGCCGCTTACCAAGCCTGCATCCTTCATAGCGTCAGATGCTGCTGCCATAGCATACACACAGAACTTGTCGCTACGACGTGCGAGACCAGCATTTAGTTCATACTCCGACTGATCGAAGTTCTTGATCTGACCAGCAACCTTCACAGGGAGGTTGTACTCGTCATAGCCCTTAATTAAGTCAATACCGCAGTTTCCCTCTACGAGGTTTTTCCAGGTGTCCTCAACGTGGTTACCTACAGGGGTAATGGCTCCGACACCGGTGATAACTACTCTCTTTTCCATTTCTTTATTCTTTTATTTTCGGACAAAGTCCTAATTCTTATACTCGTTATTTACTATTTTGCCCACTCGATGATGCAAGCACCTGTTGTGAAGCCAGCACCAAAGGCGCTGAATACCAACTTATCACCCTTCGAGAGTTTACCACCACGGTTTAACTCGTCGAGCAATGCTGGTAGCGCTGCCGAAGAGATGTTTCCGTAGCGCTCTACGTTGTGTGGCACGCACGCCTCATCCACCTCTAAGAAGTTACGGATAGAGTCTATGATACGGCGGTTTGCCTGGTGAAGAACATAATACTTGATATCCTTGGTATCGAGGCCTGTCTGGTTGAGAAGACGGCGGATATCCTTGCACGAACTTGTCACAGCGTGCTTGAACACCTCACGACCACGCATCACCAGGGGCTCGAAGTTCTCCTCCTTTGAGATGTATGGCGTAGGCTCGAGTGCACGCTGATAGTAGAGCACCTCTGGCAGACACGATGTTGTCAGGCGTATAGCCTTCATCTCGTCACCCTCTGTCACTACCGCTGCGCCAGCACCATCACCAAAGAGCACACAGGTGCTACGGTTTTTCCAACTCACCATTCGCGATGGCTCCTCGGCACATACGATGAGGATGTTCTTAGCCTTCTTGCAGTTTAGTTTGTCCTCTGCCATATCGAGTGCAAAGATAAAACCAGCACACGCAGCATTTATGTCTACCGTAGGACACGTTGCGCCAATCTTACCCTGGATGATACAACTGAGTGCAGGTGTTACATATTCGTTCACTACGTTTGAGCAGATGATAAAGTCGATGTCTTTTGCTGTTAGTCCCGCATCCTCCAACGCCTTGTTTGCAGCGATGGTTGCGAGATCCTCAAGTTTCTCCGACGATATCACACATCGCTCCTTGATACCGGTGCGTTCGGTGATCCACTCGTCTGTGGTCTCGAGAAATTTCTCCAACATCTCGTTGCTCACCGAGCACGATGGATGAGCAGAGCCTGTTCCAATAATTTTCATTAAGAAATATTGTGTTAGTTTAACTTTTCGTCTCAAGAGTCTTTGGATTCGCAACGCCCCTTCTCTGCACCACTGTGCTATGAGTCATAGAATCCAATTCCCAAAACGTTGCAAAGATAACCATATGTATGCATACGCGCATAATAAATGGGGTAAAAAAGCAAATATAGTGGTAAAAAAACGCTATTAGGGGTAAAATTTTTGTAAATATCCCCAATTTCAGTAATTTTGTAGGCAAAACATTATTGCTCTATTATGATACAAGAGACAGAAATACCAAAATTTTTGGTGTCGCGACGCTATATTTCGGTGGTCATTGCCTTCGTTGTTCTATTCTCAGGACTCTTCCTTTTGATCTACCAACCATTCTCCTTAGCAGTATGGTTTAGCACCTCCGATTCGCTGAGTTTCAGCCTCACGTTGCTCTTCTATATTCTCTCAATCATCATCCTTATCATAAGTCGTATTACGATGTATGCCCTGCAGGATCGTGTGAACCTCACGGTTGTGACATACATATGGTGGATTATGGGCGAAAACCTTGCCATATCGCTACTCTACACCCTCATCACCATCAACTTCTTCCCTGTTGAGGGTCTCTCCACGCCCGCCATCGCCACACGTGCGCTGATGTGTGTGTCGCTGATTCTCGCCCTGCCCAACGCCTTGGTGTCGTTCTATGCGGCATATAGGGCAAAGTGCGAGGAGTTGCAGGCTACGCAATATCGCTTGCAGCGCCTCTCGGAGGAGTACCGATTGCTCGAGAGCAGCAAGCAGCACGAGTTACGCGCCGCGGAGGTTGTTATGCAGTCCAAGAGCCAGGAGCCCTCGCCACGAATGATAAAACTCTATGACAATGGTGGTACTCTGCGCCTGACGCTCAACATCGATTCGTTGTACTATCTCGAGTCCGAGGACAACTACATAAAGGTCTACTACAAGCACAACGACAAGATTGTCTCGTATATGCTCCGTTGCCGTACCCGAAGCCTCGAGGAGAGCCTTGCTGGCACTTGTATGGTGCGCTGTCACCGCTCGTTTATCGTGAATATCAACAAGATAAGCGTTATGGAGGATGACCGCCGTATCCACTATATCCACCTCGACGACGATAGCATCAAGCGCATACCGGTGTCGAAGAGTTACTACGAAACGCTTGTTGAGTCGCTCAACACCATAACCCCTCGCAAGAAGAGTGAACTATAAATAGAGGAGAGATGGCTCTTTGCGCCGTGTAATGTTCGCAAATGCGATAGTGTAAAAGGGTCAAGATTAAAAAAATTTTGTCGAGAGATTGTGCATAATAATTTTTTTATTATCTTTGCACCCACGAAACGTTTTTTGACGTTGGACCCATAGCTCAGTTGGTTAGAGCAGCTGACTCATAATCCGAAGGTCGTGGGATCATGCCCCTCTGGGTCCACAAAAAAGGAGTGACTTTGGTGTCGCTCCTTTTTCTGTTTTTACACTCTTTGTGGTTATCGCTTTATCTTGGCAATCTCACCGAGGCGCGAGGTGGGAATATCTCCCGACATTGCCACCACCATTACGTCGCCTGTCTTCCCCTCGACGATGATTATCAACTCGTTAAATATCTCACCATTGCGGATGC
>JAFOCZ010000009.1 GCA_017380955.1 Alistipes sp. | reverse complement strand
TGGAAGTTACAGAACTTACATCCCGACTTGCAGACGTTGGTGATATTCACATTGCGGTCTATCTGCCACGTCACAACATTGGGGTCGCGCACCACGCTGCGGCGTATGGTATCTGCCACCCCACAGAGCAACTGCAACGGCGCCTCATCATATAGTTTGTACGCCTCCTCGCGTGTCAAAGGCTCTCGCTCGAGCGCCTTCTCCAATATCTCGTCTATAGTCATAATCGTTATTTTTTGTGTCTGCACTGCCTATTTTTAGTTCGGCACTATGTATGTCATCCTGAACGCAGTGAAGGATCTCCTCGTTGTATACACATTGTCAACGCGCTGAATATTAGGAGATTCTTCGACTCCGCTACGCTTCACTCAGAATGACATATAAATATATACCCTACTTTTCACCTTTCACTTCTCACTTTTCACCTTAAAGCAGTAGTTGGAAGTCGAGTGTTCGGCGATTCATATCCACACGCTTAACCTTCACACGCACAGGGCTTCCGAGTGTGAGGGTGATGCCCGAGTTGCGACCTACAACCTCGTAACGTGCCTCGTCGAAGCGGTAGTAGTCATTATCGTCGATGTCGCGCAGGAATGCCATACCTTCGACGTGAGTCTCGTCCAACTCCACATATATACCCCACTCGGTCATTCCCGATACCGTACCCGAGAACTCCTCGCCGATGTGGTCCTTCATAAACTCCGCCATCTTATACTTGATGCTTGCACGCTCCGCCTCCGACGCCAAAATCTCACGCTCGGTAGAGTGTACGCACTGCTCCTCGAGGAGTGTCTTATCCGCACGTTTCTCACCAGCGAGGTATGATGCTAACAAGCGGTGTACCATCATATCGGGGTAGCGGCGGATAGGCGATGTGAAGTGTGTGTAGTATGGGAATGCCAAGCCGTAGTGTCCGATGTTATCGGTGGTGTATACCGCCTTTGCCATACTGCGCACGGCAAGTGTGGTGATGGCATTCGACTCGGCACTGCCAGCGATGGTTGTGAGGAGTTTGTTCATCTCCTTTGCCACAGCACGACCCTTCGACGCCTTGAAGTAGTGACCAAAGCGCAGGGCAAACTCCCTGAAGCGCGATAACTTATCCTCCGAAGGCTCGTCGTGAACACGGAAGACCATAGGGCGCGCCACACGGCGACCATTCGACAATCTATATGCGCAGAACTCCGCAACACGGCGGTTGGCAAGCAACATAAACTCCTCGATAAGTTGGTTAGCCTCCTTCTGCACCTTGGTATATACACCCGTAGGACGTCCCTTCTCGTCGAGAAGGAAGCGCACCTCGTCACGCACAAAGGCTATAGCGCCACTCTTGAAACGTGCCGAGCGCAACTGCTGCGCGAGGGTGTGAAGTATTATAATCTCGCTGTTGTAGTCGCCAAGACCTGTCTCGATAACCTCCTGCGCCTCCTCGTATGTGAAGCGGCGATCGGAGTGTATCACCGTGCGACCAAACCACTCCTCCAGAATCTCGGCATTCTCGTTCATAGTAAACACCGCCGAGAAGCATAGTTTATCCTCGTTGGGACGCAACGAGCAGAGGTCGTTACACAGCCTCTCGGGCAACATAGGCACAGTGCGGTCTACGAGGTATACCGACGTAGCACGCTCCAAAGCCTCGTTGTCGACAACCGAGCCTGGTGTAACGTAGTGTGTGACATCAGCGATATGCACACCAATCTCCCACACACCCTGCTTCACCTCCACAATAGAGAGTGCATCATCAAAGTCCTTGGCATCGGCAGGGTCTATGGTGAAGGTTACCCTGTCTCGCATATCTCTACGGCGTGCCACCTCCTCGTTGGTTATCTCGCCTGAGATGCGCTCCGCAGCGCGCAACACATCATCTTCGAAGCGATATGGAAGGTCAAACTCTGCCAAGATAGCGTGCATCTCGGTGTCGTTCTCTCCCGCCTTGCCGAGAATCTCGACAAGTTCGCCCGTAGGCAACCTGTCTACATCCGTCCAATCCGTAACACGCACCAGCACCTTATCTCCATCCTCAACCTTTGGGTAGCGCTTACGCTCGAGGTATATATCTGTTGCGAGGCGACGGCTGTCGGGGGTCACAAAGATGGAGTTTGTGGTGACCTGTGCAGTACCGACATACGGCTTTGTGCTGCGTGCCGTAACGGCAACGATAGTACCCTCCAACTCTCCATCTCTTGAGCGACGTGCCACAACCAACTCCACACTATCGCCATCCAACGCGCCACCACCATTGCGGCGCGACACATATACATCACTCTCCAAAGCCTCCACCGAGACATACAACGCCGAAGGTGTTATGGTTGTTACAACACCCTGGTAACGTGGCATTGCCGAGCGTGACAGGCGATATTTGCTGCGTGCCACCTCCTCTACAAAGCCATCCTCAATGAGTTGGCGCACTATGGCAAAGGTCATAGTACGACCATCTCTGTCAGCACCTCCCGACGCTGCGGCAAGATGCTTCAACGAAAATTTATTATCGGGGAACTCCCTGAACATATCCACGATAAACGAAGCACGCTCATCGCGGTTGTTACCTCTCTTATTCTTCTTTTTTCCCATCTCTTCTACTTATTCAGGATATGCAGCGCCATACGCCACATCATCCTCTCTCCATACTCCATTGCTCGCTCATCGGGCAGGAATGTCGCGGTGTGCGAGCCTCCCGACTCCGCACCTACACCCAGACGATAGAACAACGCCGGGTAACGCTCGGTGTAGTAGCCAAAATCCTCAGCCATAGGGATACGTCCCATCTCCCTGACTACGATACCCTCATCCGATGCCACGATCATAGCCTCATAGGCAAGCATAACATCGTTGGTAACCGACGGATATCCGCGACTTATATCTACGCGCAACGCCACACCATACCTCTCCTCCACAGCGCGGGCATTAGCATCCAGAAGCGCATATATACGCTCTCGCTCCTCGCGGTCGAAGGTGCGCATAGTACCCTCGGCATACGCCTCTGCAGGGATGACATTCGTAGCACCCTCGGCAACAATCTTTCCCACCGACACCACAGCGTCGGGGCCATTTAGCGATGTGGTACGCACCACCATATCGGCTATGGCAGATACCGTATCGTCGATATCGGCACGGCGTGCAGCGTGACCACCACGACCACTGACATAGAAGCGCAACTCATCGTTTGAGGCCATAAACACACCGGGGCATATACCCACCTCGCCGATATTAAGACGCGCATCGACGTGCTGACCTATCACCATAGCGACATCATAACCCTCAAAAGGATTCTCCGCCAACACCTTCGACGCACCACCAGGGTTTACCTCCTCGCCAGGCTGGAACACGCCAAAGAGCGTACCCTCGAAGTTACGCTCACGCTTAAAACGGCACAACACGCCATACAACATCGCAGCGTGCATATCGTGACCACAGGCGTGCATAACACCCTCACGCTCAGAGCAATACTCCACTGCGTTCTGCTCCACGATAGGCAGGGCATCTATATCAGCACGCAACACCACGGCACGTTTCAGGTTACCCCTCTCTCCCTCAATCTTCGCAAGCACTCCTGTGCCTGCCACAACCCTGCACTCTATGCCTTCGGCCCTTAGAGCCTCGAGGATAAATGCCTGGGTGTTGTACTCCTGAAACGAGAGTTCGGGGTGTCGGTGTATGTGACGGCGAAACTCTATACTTGTCATACTCTGTTACTTACGAGGTTTATAGTGGCGTGCCATCTGCGCTACGCCCTTTGTATACTCTGCCGTTGTGCCGCAGCAGCCACCAACGATGCTCAACAATCCACGCTCTGCCGCCGTGCGCAGCGTCTCGGTGTGCTTCTTCGCAGTCTCGGGATACTTACCCTTGGCATCGGGCAATCCCGCCGATGGTGCTACATATGTAGGCAGTGATGTGTAACGTGTTAGTAACTCGATGTTATCCACCACATTCTTAACGCCATATGAGCAGTTGAAGCCTATGGCCAGCGGCTCAAACTTCGACACATCCTCGACGTACTTCTCTACGGAGCGTCCCGAAGATAGCAGACCGCCAATCTTCGACAACGTAGCCGAGAAGATTATAGGTGTCTCTGCCGACACCTCACGGCATACCTCCGCAGCAATCTCGGCATTGCGAACATCGGTGATACTCTCTATGAGGAAGATATCTACGCCCTCGTTATGCAACGCTGCGATAAGACGACGATACGACTCTCGCAACTGCTCCTCGGTGAGGTCTATGGCAAGCGAGATATTTCGCGTAGAAGGGCCTATAGATCCCATAACGAAGACCTCCTTATCGCACCTCTCGCGAGCCTCGCGCAGTGCTGCCATACTTCGCGCCACAACCTCCTCGGTTGTGAGGCTCACACCGCAAGACTCCAACGACAGCGGGTCGCTGAGGAAGGTGTTTGTGGTGATAAGCGTAGCACCAGCCTTTATCGATGCCTCGTACATCGCCACAACACGCTCATAATCATCCACCGCAACCATCTCCGGGAGAATATCACGACGACCACCCGTAAGAGTTGTTCCAATTGCCGAATCCTTAACTATAATATGACGCTGGAGAATCTCTCCTATGCGCTCTCTAACATTTGCCATAACTTTAAAAGTGAAAAGTAAAAGGTGAGAAGTGAAAAGTATGGTGTCTGCGACGCTGGGTTAATATGGGTCTCTATGGGTTAATATATGACACATAGTACCTCATCTTAACTCATATTACCCCATTCAAGCAACACCTAATTGCCCTTTATAATCTCTACCTCAAAAATCTTGTTCCAGTCCTTACCCGTAACGTAGAAGTGTCCCGACTCGGGGTTATACGCCACGCCGTTGAAGGCCTCTGCCTCGGGGTTGTTGATGAGTAACTCACGAAGCGATGGCATATCTACATATCCCACCACAACGCCCGTCTTGGGGTCTATCTCCACGATGGCATCGGTAAGATATACATTTGCCCATATCATACCATCCACCCACTCCAACTCATTAAGAAGGCTCAGCGGCTGACCATCCAACGTCACACATATCGAAGCATCCGTAGCGAAACTCTCGGGGTTGACAACACGTATTGTCGACGTTCCGTCGGACATATAGAGTCTCTCGCCATCGGTGGTGATACCCCAGCCCTCGCCACGATACTTCACATCGCGGAGGTGACGACCATTGCTATCGTAGACGTGAGCCGTATGCGACTCCCACGTTAGTTGGTAAATCTCGCCACGAAAGTGTGTGATACCCTCGCCAAACTCATCCTTAGGCAACGATGCCACGATGTCCACAGCACCTGTTGTGAGGTCTATGCGCTGGAGGTGCGAGCGTCCCTCACGTCCTGTGCCCTCCCACATAACACCATCCACATATTCGAGACCCTGGGTATAACTCTTCGTAGAGTGTGGATACTCCTTAACCACACGGAAGTCATAGAGTTCTGCGAGTGTCACCTGTGTGCTATTAGCATTGCTCGCCTCCTTGTCGCTACCCTGTGCCGAGGTGCGCACACCACCGCAAGCAACAAGCAACAGAGCACACAACGCCGATATAGCCGATATATGTTTTAACTTTCTCATACCTATATTATAAATAACTTCGCAAAGATACTCTTTTTCGAGGATTTTTCATACCTTTGGGCAAAGAATTGACATTTAGAAGAGTACAAATATGATTCATCACATAGATTGCACAACATCGACAAACGACCTTGCCCACGAGCCACAGTATGGGCATATGGATATTATATGGGCAGAACATCAGACCAAGGGGCGTGGTCAGCGCGGACACTCGTGGCATAGCACCGAGGGTGAGAACATCACCTTCTCGGTGGTGTTAGAGCCTCGATTCCTACCTATCGTAGAGCAGTTCCTACTCTCGGAGGTTGTGGCGCTCGCCCTTGTCGAGACCCTCGCGCACTACGACATCACCTGCCGCATAAAGTGGACTAACGACATATACGCCAAGGATAACAAGATTTCGGGCGTGCTCATAGAGCACTCACTATCAGGTGACTGCATAGCGCGAACCATAGTGGGCATAGGGCTGAACATCAACCAACGCACATTCCCCGATGATATCCCCAACCCTACATCTATGGCTTTAGAGCGCAACGCATCCTTTGACCGCGAGGAGGTCCTCCGCAACTTCGCCACCACACTACAGCGCTACTACGCACTCCTGGAACAGGGCAACAAAGAGGCTATCGAGGCACAATATATCGCCACTATGTATCACTTGGGCGAGCAGCATACCTACGCCTACCCCAGCGGTGAGCGCTTTCGTGCTACGATACGCGGTGTGCGCCCCTCGGGAGAGTTGCGCCTCGAGCACGAGGATGGCATAATCCGCGAATATGCCTTCAAGGAGGTGGAGTTCGTACTGCGATAACACCCTCACATAGAGTAAAAAAATGGGCTACCCGACGTGTGTCAGGTAGCCCATTCTTTTAGACCTAAGGATTTTGTCGCTTAGAAATAAACCTCGCGGAACGCCTTAACCTTTACAAGGTCTGACGCTACAGTCTGAAGTGGCTCAACATCGTGGTAGATAACCTGTGCAGCACGTGGTGCGCCAACCTCCTGACTCCAGATGCACTCCATAGTAGGCTCGTCAACCTCGGCGATAACCATAGACTT
>JAFOCZ010000115.1 GCA_017380955.1 Alistipes sp. | reverse complement strand
AGTAAGTACCATCCGAGTTAGAGTTGTTACGAACAGTTGTGTTGTGACCGTCATAAGATACGTTTGCAGCAGCAGCACCTGCAGCATTCTTCATCTCTGGGAAGTCAGTCACGTATGGCCAATAGTTACCATCCTTAACAGCTGCCTTACCATCGAAGTTCTCGAAGTAGAGAGCGTCTGTTGTAGGAGGAGGTGTAGGCTCTGGCTCCTTGATGTTGTCGAGGTCAATAGTCTGACCACCGTTACCAACATAAAGCTTAAGGTCATCAAGACGATATACTGAAGCAACCTTAGCCTCGAACTTAATGTAGAGCTTCTCAACCTCAGCGTTCAAAGTGAAGTTTGCAGTAGCTACGTTCCAACGACCAGGCTCAGTACCAGCGTATGTGTACTCTACTGGAGCCCATGCAGTACCATTCTTAGAGATATAAAGAAGGAAATCAGTGTTCTTGAATGAGCTGTCGCCGTCGTTACCAGCATACTTCTGCACACCGAAAGTGATTTTGTAGTTCTTCACATCTGCGCTCAATGGAGCGATGTTGTTAACTATGAAATAGCCACCGTCACCAAAGAAGATGTTGTTAACACCTGAACCTGCATAGTTAGAGTAGGTTGACTGATTAGATGACTGATTAGCACGTACCGACACCTTAGAACCAGTGTAAGTTACGTTTGCAGCAGCCTCACCCTCAGGGTTTGCGAACTCTGGGAACTGGTCGATATATGGCCAAGAAGAGCCTGAGCCATAGGTCTTTGTAGCCTCCTTACCGTCGAAGTTGTCGCTATAGAGCAACTTCTCCTCTACAGTAACATTCTGGTCTGCAGACTGGTTTACAGTAAGTTTCTTAGTCTCCCAGTTACCATACTCCTTGTGAAGAGCGATAACCTTGATTGTTGCAGAGCGCACCTCACCGCTGTCGTTCATAGACACAGCAACTGTGATAACGCCATTCTTGTTACCGTGCTCAGGTGTTACAGTCACCCAGTCAGTATCGTTCTCAACCTTCCACTCCGAGTTGGCTTCAACGTTTACTGTCTGGCTACCCTCCTCCTGTGCAAAGTTCAAAGTAGTTGCAGACAACGACACCGTAGGGTTGCCGACAACCTCCCCGCCCTTCTCCTCGCACGCTACAAAGCCAAGAGCCGAGCCCAAGACCATTGCAACAGCAAAGATTGACTTAAAAAGTTTGTTTGCCATAAGTTTAATTATTAGTTAAAAAATAAAAAAAGTTGTTGCATTTTATTTACTACGCCATATATCTCTAAAGAGATAATATGGAGTTCGCAAAGTTAAAACTAATTTTGGAAATAATAAAATATTTTAAATAAAAGTAGACACAAACCACTCATTTTACTGATTAACGAATATCAACTGCTGATTTAGTTGCAATTTTCAGCACGAAATAGTATCTTTGCAAGATATAACAACTACCATTGATTATGGGTGTAGATAGAAATTTACGAAACATAGAGAGCGACAAGGAGTTTGAGGGACGCATACGACCACAACAGTTGCAAAACTTTGCTGGTCAGGATAAAATCGTTGCTAACCTCAAGATATTTATCAAGGCCGCTCTTATGCGTGGCGACTCTCTCGACCACGTGCTCCTTCACGGCCCTCCGGGATTGGGTAAGACCACCCTCGCAAATATCATCGCCAACGAGATGGGCGCACAGTTGAAGGTCACCTCGGGCCCTGTATTGGACAAACCTGGTGACTTGGCGGGTCTGCTTACGAATCTCAACCCTGGCGATGTGCTCTTCATCGACGAGATACACCGCCTCAGTCCTATTGTCGAGGAGTATCTCTACTCGGCTATGGAGGATTACAAGATAGATATAGTGCTGGACAAAGGCCCTGCGGCTCGCTCGATACAGATTGAGTTAGCGCCATTTACACTCGTTGGCGCAACAACACGAAGCGGTCTGCTGACATCTCCACTGCGTGCTCGTTTCGGCATCACCTGTCACCTCGAGTATTACGATGCTCCTGTGCTGGCTGGCATCGTAAAGCGCTCTGCATCAATACTTGACATATCCATAGATGACGATGCAGCACTAGAGATAGCACTGCGCTCGCGAGGTACACCTCGTATCGCCAATGCCCTACTGCGCCGTGTGCGTGACTTTGCGATGGTCGAGGGCGAGGGACATATCGACGTGGAGATTACACGCATAGCACTCACGGCATTGAATATCGACGCTCGAGGTCTTGACCAGATGGATAATAAGATTTTGGCAACTATCATCGAGAAGTTCAATGGCGGCCCTGTGGGTCTGAATACCATCGCCACTGCCGTTGGCGAGGAGGCCGGCACTGTGGAGGAGGTCTACGAGCCATTCCTCATCAAGGAGGGATTCCTGAAGCGCACACCACGCGGCAGAGAGGCCACGGAATTGGCATACAAACACCTCGGCTACACTTACAACCGCAGTGACGAGCAGACATTGTTCTAAGGCATAGCGAGATTATTATATGGGGAATTTTAGGGAGTTATGGGTAGTTGCCTATAACTCTCTTTTTTGATGTTTTTATGGGGTAACATCAGTTTATATGAGGTAATATGGACTAACCCATAGTAACACATAGTAACACACTGACACTCTGGATTTAGGAATTTATTGTCAGAGTGATGCAATAGTGGCGATGAAATGAAAAAGCCTTACGGGATGTATTTTAGCGTCAGTAAGGGGTAGATACAACACTCAACAAAAATGCCACCGATGGGT
>JAFOCZ010000114.1 GCA_017380955.1 Alistipes sp. | reverse complement strand
GAGTAGTGGAATCCACATGCTATTGCCACAAGAGATAGGCCCTTTAGTTTGGACACGTAGAACTCTACAAATGCCCAATATACAAATACTACGGCGGTACATTGGCGTATACCGTTCATCTGGTTGTTGAAGAATGTTGACACCGTAACCAACAAGAAATAGAATATCGCCCAATGTCTAACACCTAATCGATGGGTTGCAACAAAGATTACTACTGCATTTATCAAGGCATATAAATAGAATTGCTCCTGACCAACAATTCCCACATCAGATGCAACGCGTGAGAGCCACACAAAGAGAGGCTCAAAACGTGTATCATTATGAGGAAACGAGAAGAAACTCAAGTAGTTAGCATAGTCGGCACCAATATCCAATTGTCCTCCAACAATAAATACCCATAATAATATCACAGGCAACACCTTTATTATAAATAGAGATGTTTTCTGCTCCTTGATTAGTGACAGGTACAAACAACTGAATATGATATTAATTATGTATAACATTCCAACTAATTAGTTTTATGTCTCTTCGCAGCCTCCAAAAATTCATTAAAATCACTAAACACAGCCTTATGTGTTTTTAGCCAAGCCTCGTAGCTATCTCCCAATTGCCGTGCAATAGGCAATTTTGGATACTTATCAATATTACGACTATCTACAAAAAGAGGAAACTCCTCATAAAACTCCTCATAATAAGGCTCTCTATGGAATCGTTGAATTATGCTATTGGCATATTCAAAGGCTTCGTTAATAGACTCTCTCTTGCGTCTTTCATAGAAGTCATCAACCGAGCATACTACCTTTGCGGGTCTTCCAATGGCAACACTATTGGCAGGAATACTCTTCGAGACTATCGAGCCAGCCCCGATTATACAATTGTCACCTATCTCAACCCCCTTTAGCACCACTACATCTGTTCCAAAAACGATATTGTTTCCTATGACAACAGCACCAGAGGAGTTTACAAAGTCATTATATTTTCGCAAAAAGACCCCTGTAGCATAGTCATGTGTCAGCAATTGGAAGTTACGGTTAAAATCTACGTTATTGCCAATTGTCACTAAACTTGGTCTTGTTATGTCTACTCTAATAGTATCTCTATTTCTGAATATACACCCATCACCAACCTGCACACCCTTTCGACGTAGATACTTAACGTATCCTCCATTGGTAAGGATAGCAAGAGCGTATATAAGCTTGCCGATTACTCTTCTAATCATAAAATATTTTACTTAAAACTACACTCCGAAGTATGCACCACTATGGTGTCGATATCGGGCAAATCCATATATGAGCCATACAACCTCCGCAAATAACTATCTGCACTATGTGGCGCAGGAAACCAATACCCCTCGAACTCTACCCTCGACAGAGGAAATAAATCCTCCATATGGCGCTCCTTCAAGAACCCACTGCCATAGGAGTGGTGTAGTTCATGCGCAAACAACCTAAATATAGGCCTAACTATAGGAATGCTCCACAATGCAAGTCTCTGAAAGCACTTAATAGCAGCATAACAGACTCTATTGTGACCATATTTCAACCGCCACCTACCAATCACCTCGAACACCCCGCCATACAGTCTGCAAACAATACGGGGTAGAGGCTCTATGCTAAAGACATCGACATATAGACCTCGATACTTATAATATTTGTCGAGTTCAAACTCACTAATCTGACTATGCAAATCCCTGACCTTCGCAAAGGTGCGAAAATAGTTCTCGTCACTCTTATAGGTTTGGAGAACAAACTCATCGCTATTGGTAAAGACATCTAAAAATCTATCGTAATCCTCGCGGAGCATCTCGATATCGAGGTCGTCGTCCCAGGGTATGAAACCACCGTGGCGCACCGCACCAAGCAACGTTCCAGAACTGAGCCAATAGCGAATGTTATGCTCCTTGCACACCCTATCGACATATAGCAATATCTCGAGCATACGCAGTTGCTGACGGCGTAGCATAGACCCCTCGGGGTTGAAGCGCTCACGGAGCGACTGCTGTAGTTTAACATCTATCATCACCACGACGTTTTAAGTATTTCACAACAAAAGTCCTTATCTCTTTCAACGCACCTACGCCACACACCCACGCCAAAGCGACATAAGCAGCAACGAAGAGCGCAACACAGAGTAACCAATTCAGTTCCAAATCGTTATACGCCCAATAGACAACACCACCACAAAGGAGTGTCATAGCAAGTGCCGACACGATATCCTTAATCTGCTGCGTAACACCATACCCCACATACCGCTGTGCGAGGAGCGCATTGGTAAGCCATATATTGATATTGCTCACAACCATCGCCACAAGCACACCACGCATACTCACCGATGCGCCAACGAGCAACAACACCAGCAACACACCCCACTTATAGCAACCCCAAAGGAACAACTCCTTGCTACGTCCCACCGCCGCAACGGCATAGTAGCAGAAGTTATACAACGCCGAGAAGAAACCTCCGACGCACAACAATTGGAAGTAAGGCACAGCATCGAGCCACTGCGCACCATAGAGGAACTCAAAGAGCGGGCGGGCTACGATGATAAGCAACATCATTATAGGGAATATCACAAACGATATCATTCGTATATTGCCACTAAGCACATCACTAAGCGCCCTCTTATCCTCCTGCAACTCGGAGTATACGGGAAACAGCACCTGGCACATCACCGCCGGCAGCGTCATACTCGCCACCTCATCCATCTTCTTAGCCTGATTGTAGAGACCTGTCTCAGCAGCCGAGAACTTACGGCCTATTACCACACCCTGGATATGGGTGCAGACATCCTGCATAATACTCGCGATGAGGAGATAACCTCCGTATGAGAATAGCGACTTGAGGCTCTTTGCGGAGAATGCCAGCACAGGGCGCCACGACGAAAGCGACCAAAACAGAAGCGTAGAGAGAAGCGCTATGGAGAGATGCATACCGACAAGACTCCAAGCGCCACAACCACGATGAGCCATCAGCACCGCCACCGCTGCCGAGATGCTATATGCGAGCAAATCGACAATTGCTATAGTCTTGAAATCTAACTTTTTACGCAGCGTAGTTCGTTGCACAAGAGTTAGCGCATTGATAACCACGACAACGCCCAACACCCTCAACAACATAGCAAGATGCTCCACGCCAAAGAACTCCGCGACGATAGGCGCTGCAACGAATATCACAGCGTAGAGCGTAGCAGAGAAGAGTATATTCCAGAAGAATATCGTAGAGTAGTCCGTAGGCGAGGGCTCTATTTTTTGTATCAGCGCCGCGGCAAAGCCTCCGTCGACAAGCGTCTGCGACACCGCCACGAAGATGAAAATCATAGCCACAACACCAAAATCATCAGGCGTGAGCATACGCGCCAACACAATGTTAATGACAAATTGCAGAAGGACAATTCCGAATTTGTCAACAGCACTCCACATTGTGCCTCGGGCAACGCTATAACCTCGTGATATGCTCATTACTTAGGGGGTGGTATTGGTTTAGTCACGCATAAAGAGGTCGCGGGTGTAGACCTTATCGCTGACATCGTCTAAGTCGCTGTGGTAGCGGTTGGTGATGATGACATCGCTGAGGAGTTTAAAGCGCTCAAGGTCACCAATAACCTCCGAGCCGAAGAACAACGCGCCATTCTCTAACGTTGGCTCATAGATGACCACGCGTGCACCCTTGGCCTTTATGCGTTTCATAACACCCTGTATCGAGGAGTGGCGGAAGTTATCAGACTGGCTCTTCATAGTAAGGCGGTATACGCCTACCGTAACCTCACGCTCCTTGGCCGAGTCCCACACACTCGAGCCCACATAATAGCCCGCCTTGCGAAGCACCTGGTCGGCGATATAATCCTTTCGTGTGCGGTTACTCTCCACAATGGCGGTCATCATATTCTGTGGCACGTCGGCATAGTTTGCCAGCAACTGCTTGGCATCCTTAGGCAGGCAATAGCCACCATAGCCAAACGATGGGTTGTTGTAGTGAGCACCGATGCGGGGGTCAAGACCCACACCCTCGATGATGGCGCGCGAGTCGAGCCCCTTCATCTCGGCATAGGTATCCAATTCGTTGAAATAACTGACACGAAGTGCGAGATAGGTGTTGGCAAAGAGTTTCACAGCCTCCGCCTCCTTAACACCCATATACAACACCGGGATATCCTCGCGCAAAGCACCCTGCTGCAACAACTCCGCAAAGCAGCGTGCAGCACCCTCCAACCTCTCGGCATCAGCGAGCGCCGCTATAGCGCTATTCTCCTCGGCATACTCCTCACCCTCGATAGGCTTTGGGTATCCCACGATGATACGCGATGGATACAGGTTATCGTACAACGCCATAGACTCCCTCAGAAACTCGGGAGCAAACAAAAGATTCAACCTCTTTGCACCACGCTCAGCATACTTTACATACAACGAACGGCAATAGCCCACAGGCACCGTGCTCTTGATGACCATCGTAGCCTCGGGGTTTACGTCGAGGACAAGGTCTATGACATCCTCGATGTGGTGGGTATCGAAGAAGTTGCGCTGAGGGTCGTAGTTTGTAGGTGTTGCGATAACCACAAACTCCGCATCGCGATATGCCTCACGACCATCGAGCGTAGCACGCAGATTGAGACTCTTCTCGGCGAAATAGCGCTCTATGTACTCATCCTGTATAGGCGACTCTCGGCGGTTTATCTTATCGACCTTCTCGGCCACAACATCCACCGCCACAACTTCGTTGTGTTGTGCCAATAGCGTTGCAACCGACAAACCTACATATCCCGTTCCTGCAACTGCAATCTTCATATCTCAACAGGTTTTTGCAAAGAGTTTAAATTATGATGCGAAGATACAAAATTTTTAGACTATTCGCACCATTATAACCAAAATCATACCATACTACTACTCCTGAGAGCCACTAAAACGGTCGAGATAGGCTATCAGCGACTTATCATCGCCCGTAAGCCCAAACTTCTGACGTAGTCGCGAGCGTGCCACGTTGATACTTCCGAGGCTCTGGTTTGTGATGTTTGATATCTCCTTTGTCGACATCTTCATATGGATAAAGAGGCACAACTTACGCTCATTCTTCGTGAGGTTGGGATGCTCACGCAGCAGATTTTCATAGAAGATGTCGTTACCTCCGGCGAGGGTCTTCTCCACCTCTGCCCAGCCGCCACCGCCACTGACATCGTTACGCAACTGGCGAATTATACGTCGCACCTCGGCACGCATCTCGCGGTTGTCGCTGTTGTTAATAGCGGCGTTTAGTTCCTCGACAATCTTGTCAACGTTGTTCTGTTCCTGGTATTGTTGCAGTTTCTGAATCTTGATAATCTCATTTTTGTAGTTCAACTCCTGCTCGGCCTTAGCACGTTGCAAGTCACGATGCTTACGCTCGAGGCGATAACGCGAGTAGAGCAACACGGCAACAAGAAGTATCACCACAACCGATAGAATGTAGAAGCGTGTTACCATCCTGCTATGCTGCATCTCCTGGTGGTGTATCTGCTCACGACGCTGATGCTCCTGCTCGGCGTGGCGGAGTTCCATATCGCTAATCAGCAACGATAACTCCACGATATTCTGCGTGTTATGCTGATGGGTGTAGGTCTCGGCAAATGCCATAAGGGCATCATACGCCTCACGATACCTACCCTCGCGGTAGTAGATATCCTGCAATAGAAAGTAGGAGTGTACATTCTTGGTGTCGAAATCGCCATTTCCAAGTAACTCTATGGAGTGTTTCAGGTCGTTGATAGCCTGGGCATTATTACCCATATTCAGATGATAGAATCCTCGTGCCGAGTAGTAATATCCCTCCTCCTTATAGTTGGATATCAAAGGTTTAGCAAGAGCGAGGTAACGCTCCGTAGCCTCGAAATCCTCGAACATAAACTCCTGCATAGCAGCATTAAGGTAGACATTCACAAGCAGATCATCGAAGCCATACTCCTTGCATATCTCCTCGCACTGCGCAATGACATCATTTACACCCTCGGGCGACAGATCGTAGTGGAAACGGTTATTCAGCGCCCTGACACTCTGATGCGCCTGTGCGCGGTCGCTATAACTTTCAGCCACACGGCAGTTGTAGTCCATAGCACGCTGAACATCGTGGTGATAGTAGAAGTCCACCTGCTCCAAAGCGAGATAAGCCTCACGTGCAGTGGTAGAATCGCCAACAATCTTCGCACCCTCCAACGCCTTGATACCACTGCTGAAGGCGTTGTGATAGTCGTTGTTACGCAGGTATATTCGTGCCAAGAGAGCATTTGTGCGAGCAACACACTCCTCGTTACCCAACTGCTCGTATATGGCATATGCACGTTGGCGATAGTGCAGCGCCTCGCTATAGCGATGCAGACGGCTCTCGCTATACTCCGACATAAAGTCGCAGACCATAGCAACATCCTCGCTGACGGCCGTAGAGTCCACATCGACAATCACCATCTGGGCATACTCATAGGCACGCTCGCGGTCGGTGGTGCGATAGTGCTGAAACTTCTCTATGTTGCGATTCAGAGTCTTAGAGCCAAGCGTCTGAGCCGCAATAGGCACACACAACAGCGCAAACAACAGCGCCAAAGCCAAACGCCTGATGCTAAAAATGTTATATCGTGTAAGTATCATAGTATTAACAATATAAGCGAAATTGTAATACAAATGTAATGATAATTTTTCAAAATGTTATACTATTATTACATAATTTTTTTAGCATTTTCTGCTCTTATAATATTAATTTTGTGTAGCGAAAAACAAAAAACACAAAAAATACCTAAAACTATGAAACGATTTTTCTTCTATCTTCTGGCGATTATGACTATGGTTGCTTGCTCTAAGGAGGACAACGAGCCACAACCTCAACCAGAGCCACAACCAGATCCTACACCTGTTGCATCATTTAATATAAGTGTGCAGGAGGATAAACTCGCTGCGTTCTCAGTGACATTCGACATTGTTCCTGATGACAAGGAGGCAAAATACTACTACGACATCATCTCTAAGGCACGCATCAGCGAGATAAACATCGCTGCGCTAAAGAATGAGATTGAGCAGGGCTCGGCGAAGATGGCAGAACTTACCGGCACACCATATGAGGAGGTGCTCGAGCAGATGCTCTCAAAGGGTGACCAACTCAACATTTTGAGCAACGCTGGTTACCGTCCCGAGACCGACTTCTATATCTACGCTTTCTATTGGGATGCAGAGGAGAATGCCGAACTTACCCTTTGTGAGTTCCGCACCCCAGCCATCGAGGAGTCCAAGGAGAACATCACCCTTGAGACCGCATCAGTGGAGACTCACGCTCTTACCATAAACGTAGAGCCTACAGCGGGTGTTACGGAGTATTGGTACTACTTCGCAGAGCGCTCAAAGGCCGAGGCGATGTTCAAGGAGTTGGAGGATGACAACGCATTTATGTCATACCACGCTATGAACGTAGGTAGCCGTATGGAGGGCACACAGACTATGGAGCATAAGGGTCTCAAGCCTAATACCGAGTATATGGCGGTGGCGATGGGTATTGACGCTGACCTCAACCGCTTCCAGGTGAGCGAGGTCTTTGCAACCCTCGAGGAGCAGACACAGCAGCGCGTGGAGTCGGTATTGTTCGAGAAGTTGCTCGGCGAGTGGACAGGCGTTCAGACCATCACAGACCTCTATGCAGAGCCAGCGGAGAACACCTTCACAGTGAACATCCTCTCTCAGGTTGACGACGTAGAATATGACTACCGCGCTATGAATCAGTTGGTTGCGACCGTAGATGGTTGGTGCGGCATCGACTACTATAGCACTACCGAACTCCTCGAGATGGAGATTGAGGATGCCGAGGAGAAGTGGGGTCCTAAGTGGGTATTCAACATCGCTGAGGGTGACGTGGTGACAATGGATGGTATGGCACGCAACTCTGTTGTTGGATGGTTGTTCTTCGGTGACTGCTT
>JAFOCZ010000113.1 GCA_017380955.1 Alistipes sp. | reverse complement strand
TCGTAGACAAGTTCCGAGCAGTAGTATATGTCGTTGTCGAAACTAAACGCAAAGTCGTATGACTTGCCTAAGTAGTGCGCATAGTCGATTTTTATATCCTCCTTATCGGAGCGTTTTAGCCAATATTTGCCATCCTTGCCACGCACTATGAACTTATCCAATGGCGTCAGCACCAATGTCTTCAGGGTCTCCAGGACATAAGGTTTGCCCTCCTTCATCACCACGATGCCACAGTGTGTGATATGCGAGCGTGTGCCAATCTGTATTAGTGGCGACTGACTCGACTGCGAGGTGTGGAATATCACGTCTCCCTCGCGGATGTCGGTGATAGGGGCGTCTTGTGCCGATAGCGGCTCTATGAGCCACGAGCGTAGTGGTATGGCAATGGCTACTATGAGTATGCCTATGGCGATAAGTATCTTTTTCATTACTCTTCGATGTTATGTTTTTCCGATTCGTGTTTCTTAACCTGATTTGCAGTATTCTTACGTATAAGATGCAAGACCAATAGCACTAAACCCCACCAGAAGAGGATATGTCCGAATATCAGAATTAACGCTATTACAAATATCCCCTCATCTTCGTCTATAAGATAGCCTACGTGGGCTCTATCCTTGTAGATTACGCACCCCACCTCGTAGAGGTCATCTGCATCATCCGTATCGATGTACATATAGTATCCCTCCTCCTCATCTTTGCTCCAGTGCTCGCTATCCTCTACGCACCTACGCTCCATCTCTTCTATGCACTGCTCCGATATCTCCTCGGCGAATAGGGCGCTATATTCAAAGAAGTCCCATCGCGAGGAGCCTCTATCGAGGTTATCCCCATATTCATACTCTGCGATGTCTGGAAGGTGAAGGTTGACAATAGCACCCAATTTATTAGGGTCGCGTGCTAACTCGTGGTGCGAGGGCCATACAACACATCCGACGATGACGACAAGAAACAGCGCCCACGCCCAGACGTATGCCTTTGTTGACTTTCTCATAGTTGTATGCGTTATAGGGTTATAGACTAAAGATCTTGTCAAACTCCGCCTTTGTGTAGTCCTCAACGACTACCTTGTGACCACCATATGTGAAGCAAAGATCTCTGTCACCCTCATCCTGTGTAGGTGTAATCTTAACGCCAGCATAGGTGAAACTGCGGTTAGAGTTCTCGAGGCGCGATGAGATGTCGGCATAACTATCCACGCACATCTTCTGAACATCCGCAGGAAGGAGGTTGTAGATAGCAACCAAGGTCTTGGTGTCGAACTCGATGCTCTTACCCAAGCCGCTGATGTTGGCAGTTACAGATGAGCGGTACTCCTCAGATGGTGTGACTGTAGCAGCGATACCGAAGACGGTTACGGTAGCGAGTGCTGCGATAAAAAAGAATCTCTTCATAATGCTAAATTTTTAAGGTGTTTTTAATTTGTTTTCACCTTATAATGTCACATTATGAAAAAGGTAACCGCCTGAAAGTAAAAAAATGTTAGAAATATTGAATGATCTCGTGTGCCCACTCTACAGGGTGGAGGATAATCTGGAGGGGATACTCCCAAAAAACTCGGCATATGGCATTTAGAACGCCACCCTTAGGTGTTGCGAGAATCAGAGATATCACTGCAAGATGAGTACACGATATATATGCTACGGCTCTGGCACGACCAGAGTTTGCGATATCTTTTCGCGAGAATCGTGTCTGCTTAATGAACGTATGCAGGTGAAATGCGTAGGTGAAGGCTATCAGCGCATCGAAGATTATCATATAGTGAGCATCGCCGGCAAACCTAAATGGAAATAGCATAAAGGTATATATAGGTATGCAGTATGGCGCGAGGGTAATGGTAAGATAGCCTATTTTTCCGGATTTATAAAAGACGCGACACTCTCGGCCACGAACTATAAACTCATAAATCTGGCGAAAGAAGAGAAGGGCCAAGAGTGTGTGGGAGAGTTCGTGGGTGAACTTCATAATCCAGTCGAGGTTGTGTCGCAACCTCAATGCCCATAGTGTGGCGGCAAACGCGCCATATGCCAAGAAACCAGTAATAAGACCTACATAGTTGCCTGTATGTCGCCATTCAAAGCCTATGCGCACACACATATCCACGGCATTCTTGCCGAGCGAGGTGATGAAAACCCCCACAAAGATAATCGCCCAAAACCCGAAAAAGAGTGTTGTAGCAATATACCACAACTTATCCCACCTCACCTTCATTACTTATCCTTATTATCCTCGTCGATGTCCAATGCTGCCATCACGATACCATTCTCGGCATAGAATCTCTCATCCTCGAGCAACTCCTTCAGTGCGGCACGCTCCACCGCAGCACGCACAACATCCTCAGCAAACTCATCGCTCTCGACAAGTTGTGCTGCGATATCCTTAAACTTATTCATACACTTACTCTTTTTGGTCTTGGCAGAGTCGGCGTTACGCATACCTAAGATGCTCGCTATATCATCCATTGGTTTGCGCTCCCAGTAGAAGAGTTTCAGCAACTGCCTACACTCCGCAGGCATAGTGTCGAAGACCCTGTCGATGAACTCATCCTGGGTATTCTGCTTCTCATCCACCGCCGTATCACACTCATAATGTCCCTCGTCGGGAATTGTAACCGCATCCGAGGCGGTGTGATACCCCTTTTTGCGCAGAAGGTTTTTGACTTTGAACGTGCCAATAGTCACCAGATAACTGAACACGCCACCATTACGTTGCGCAACAAGCATATCATCCTTGACCTTACGCATCAGCACCAACAACGACTCCTGGAACACATCCTCAATATCGAGGCTACGGAGTCCGCAAAGAGCAAACTTCTGAAGGATTATCGACACGAAGCCCTGTCGCATATCTCGGTAGATATGTCGCCACACGAGTTCGTCGTTCTCTATTATGCCGTTTAGTAGTTCTGTTTCTGTCATATTTACTCGTTGTATTAATACAAAGGTATGAAAAAATTATGAGAAATATCGCGCACTACCACAAAAAGAGACGACCCCAAGAGTCAATCTATACTCCTGGGGTCGTCATACGCCTCGAAATTCTACTTCTCGAACTTCGCCTTAGCCTTCTCCAACTGACGCTTGATTATATCCATTGAATTGTCTATCGCCTCCTCAAAGGTAAATGCTCGCTCCTCTACGCGAATATCTCCGCCCGGAACACGGAGCGAAACTACTACTACTTTGTTACCCTTCTCTGAGTCGGGCTCAAGGCGCAACACCACCTCTACATCACCGGCTCTATCATCGACAAAGCGATCCAATCTATCCATCTTCTTCTGAATGAACTCAATCAACTGCTTACTTGCATCGAACTTGAGGGACTGAATCTGTACGTTCATAGGTCATAAAGTATTAAGTTTATAATTATGTCCAATGCTCGCGCGGCATCGAACTGTCCTAAGCAATCGAACTATCACACTGTCAAAACTATGCCAACGTGCAACACCAAAATAGCCTTGTTTGACCTCTTGTTTCGTCTAATTGCTGAGATAAAATTAATACTTTATTTTGACCTGTGCAAATATTTTGCGAAAATTCTTGACAAAAAAACTTTATTGCGAATCTGTCTCGTGGGGATGTGTCGCGCGGAAAACATCCTTAAGTTTCTCAATATCTGTATGTGTGTATACCTGTGTGGCACGCAACGAGTCGTGACCCAGCAACTCCTGAATCTCCCTCAGGTCGGCACCCTGATTCAGCAGATGTGTGGCAAAGGTGTGGCGTAGCACGTGTGGCGATGTCTTACCCTGAACACCTGCCTCCTTGAGCACCTTATCCACGATGCGCTCTATGGTGCGACGGCTCAGACGCTCACCACGCTCCGAGACGAAGAGTGGTCGCGGTGCATCCTCCATCGCGGTTGGTATCAGCGACAGGTATCGCTCTAAGGTGGGTCTCAGCGAGGCGATGAGTGGCTGTATGCGCATCTTATTACCCTTACCCATAACCCTTATGGCGCTATAATCCCTCGCCAAATCCTCGACATTTGCACCCGTAACCTCCGAGAGTCGCAACCCCGAGGTGTAGATAAGCAACACTACAACTGCGTTGCGTAGGCGCAGGAACTCTCCCGCAGAGGTCTCCACGCAGCAACTCTCCACAACGTTGTCCATTCGTGTGTCGGGTACGAATGTTGGCAGTCGCTTTGGAGGTTTAAACTGTCGCAGGAGTTTCAGGGCGTTACCCTCGGCAATGCCACTCTTCTGCATCCAGCGCGCTAAGGTGCGCAGTGCTGCCATACCGCGGTTTATGGTTGTCGCCTTCAGACCATTGTCGAAACGCCATATCGCCCAGTCCATCACAGCGTTGCGCGTTAACTTGTCGGGCATAAACACCTCTGGCGTGATATCCTGCCACGACAGAAAGTCGGCAATATCACGCTTGTAACTATTGATGGTGTGAGCGGAGTAGTTACGTTCGCCCTCTAACCATCCGAAAAAGTCATCTATGATATTCATCACGCCTCGCGCCGAAGGTGACTACTTGAAGAACTTATAGTGGAAAATCAACAAATATACCACCGCCACCGAGATGTAGGCATCGGCAACGTTGAAGATAGCACCAAAGAAGTAACCATCACCACCCACCAAGAAACTCAGGAAATTGGGGCAGTTCTCCCACTTGAATAGTGGCAAGTGTATCATATCCACAACCTTGCCCATCAGGAAACCAGCATCCTGGGTCTCAAACAACATACCGTAGAACATTGAGTCTATCATATTGCCTATAGCGCCCGCAAGGATAAGCACTGCACCCACGATAACTCCCGTAGGTGCTTTGTCGCGGTTGTTGAGCAGGTAGCGAATTCCGTATATCAGTGCGCCTATCATCACTATGCGGAAGATGCTGAGTATCAACTTACCCCAGTCTATAGCGCCATTTCCCGAGCCGAGTTCCATACCAAATGCAAAGCCGTTGTTCTCGACATAGAAGAGGTTAAACCACGAGAATACCTCTATCTTCTCGCCTACCTCCATATTGCAATGCACAAGCATCTTCACCAACTGGTCGATAGCCACGAGAAGTACTACGCCAAATGCCACCTTATACCCTGCAGGAATCTTCTTCAAACCCATAGTAATCAATATTATAACCGCACTGCGGCTTGTTTCACAATGTTATATAATATGTAAAGATACAAATTATTTGGCGCAAATATACGAATTTTCAAAAAAAATATACTATTTTTGCAATCCGAAGTTGCCCAGATGGCGAAATGGTAGACGCGCTCGTTTCAGGTGCGAGTGCTGCAAGGCGTGTAGGTTCGAGTCCTATTCTGGGCACAAGAGCAGTTTAAAAGACTGCTCTTTTTTTGTGTCCAGAATAGGACTCGGCAGGGCAAGCCTGCGAGTCTTATATTTACATTCCACCCCAAACCCCTGCCTTTGACAAAGGAGGGGCTTGTGGCAAGTGTCCCACTTGCTCACCTATGGTGACTATGTAATTCGATAGTATATTATACTGAGGCACAAGAGCAGTTTTAAAGACTGCTCTTTTTTTTTGCCCAGAATAGGACTCGGCAGGGCAAGCCTGCGAGTCTTATATCTACAATCCCTCCAAACCTCCCTTTGATAAGGGAGGCTTGTGGCAAGTTTACCACTTGCTCACCTGCGGTGATTCTATAGTTTGATAACTTATTATACTGTGGCACAAGAGCAGTTCCAAAGACTGCTCTTTTTTTGTACCCAGAATAGGCTCGCACTGACTGTGGCGGCTCGGCAATAGTCTTAGGGTGCAGTTGCTATGCAACCATCGAAAAGCAAATGGTGGATAGTTTAGTGAGCGAACTCCCTACTATCCACCATCTACTT
>JAFOCZ010000112.1 GCA_017380955.1 Alistipes sp. | reverse complement strand
GCCTGTGAGGCAGGTGTTGCCGAGGCATATTACTGTCTTGGTAAGTTATACGAAGAGGGCTTTGGTGTTATGCAGGATGATGCTAAGGCTGAGGAGTTATTTGCAAAAGCAGCCGAATTAGGGTACGAAGCCGTCTAACAAGGTTATTTTGGCGTTGCACTTGACCTCAAAAGCCTCATTTACGCTCAGTAAACTGCGGTTTTTCGATCTTCGTGCGCCTAAAACTAACTCTTGTTATACAACTTCGTAGAGTAAAGGGTCTGTGCTCAGACCCTTCATTTTTTATATGTATATACGATTAGTACATATAGTCGTACTGTGAGTAACTCTTATCGTACTTCAAGTCGGCCAACGACGCAGCCTTAACACCGATGTTAAATGCCCAACTCTTGTGCGTACCGAATGGTATCCACGTGAAGGACATCTGCCAGCAGTGCAAGTCGCGAGATATGGAGATGGAGGTCATTGATATCTTGCGTGTGGTGAAGTCATAACCCGACGTCGCCGTAATCATAGTCTTTGGCGTTAGTTTAACACTACCGTTGAAGTTCACGGTCTGCTGTATGTTCTTCTTATATCCCGTAGTTCCGTTGTTGACATACTGCGCACTATAACTGATGCTATAGTTGAAGCCAAAGTTCCACGGTATGGAGAAGTCATAGTATTGTCCCGCCATCCACTGTCGGCGCATAGCAGGGTTTAGTTCGCCATAAGGGTCGGACCAACAGTTGAAATACTCCGCAGGAAGTGATGTGATGTCGTTACCCGCAGGGCGTAACTTATCCTCACGCGAGCGGAAGGTATATCCAAAACTCCAACTTGCCGATTGTATACGTCCTATAGAGCCTCGGCTCCACATAAGTTTGTTGTAGCGCACACCCTCGGGTGATACCTCATAAGGGTCGAGGGTGAAGGACAGGTTGAGGGCTACGTTTTGGTAAATCGTAGTACGCAACTGTATAGGGAGTGTCGATAGACGCATAGAGTCTGCCAAGAAGTTATACGAGCCGTTGATAGATATCTGGTCGATAAGTTTTACCTTCTTGACGGTATCCTTGGTGCGAATCTTAGCCTCTAACGACTGCGAGAGTCCGAATGTGAGCGAGAACTGCTGACCGCTACCAGGAACACCATAGGCGTTGTCGGTGAATGGTGAGTATACCTTGAACTTACCCGTAGTGTCGGTCTGCACAGTCTCGTAGAAGCCATACTTCTGACGGCTGAAGTCCGGAGCATAACTGAATCCCACGTTAGGAGTTATGGTGTGGCGCACGGCCTGCAACTTACGCTCCTTCTTCTTGGCTACATAGGTACCATACACCGTGGTATTTGCCGATACCGAGGCGTTGTAGTTATACAAGCGCCAGAAACCATACTCAGGGTCGAGTGTCTCGAGTTGCTTGGTGTCGTTGTTCCACTGCTGGCTCACCTTCTTGAAGTACCAACGCTCGGTGTAGTTGAACGATGGGCTGACGTTGATGTAGTTGAAGAGCGATAGCGATGTAGAGATTGGCAATGTGTGCTGAATACCGTTCTTCATATTCTTGAGAGTCTCGGGCGAGAAGATGGCATCCTCGGTGGTGTTCACTGTGTTGGTCATCTTCATCGAGTAACTCATCTTAATCTTCTCGTACCAACGTGTCTTGCCGATAGCCTCTTTACGCTTGAGGGGGTTGAAACTTGCCACGTTGAAGGTAATCGTAGGAAGTGTTACGGCGATAGTCTTATTCTTAGAGTTCTGCGAAACCGACATATTCAGCGCCAATGAGAATGGCGTACCCTCCCAATTCTTCGAGTATGAGATTGAAGAGTTGGTCTGTGTGGCAAGGATGTCGTTGACGTTGGTTGCCGAATACTTGCTATAACCACTTGATGTAAGGTTTACCGATGCCGAGAATGTAGAGCCAGGGTTTGCCTTGGCATCCTGGGAGTGAGACCACTGAATCTTGTAGTTGTTCTGCTGCACGAAGTCTGCCTCGCCCTTCTCGCCGGTGCGGATAGCGGAGTATTGCAGGTTGAAGTTACCCTTGAACTTATAACGCTTTACATACTGCGATACTGCCGACACCTCCCACGAGCCGAGGGTGTAGATACCGCCACGTATCGCGAGGTCCATATGCTCGCCAAGTGTGAAGTAGTAACCCAAATCACGGATGAAGAAACCCTTCTTATCCTCACCATATGTAGGCATCAGGATTCCCGACTTAGGACCATTGTGGATAGGAAAGAATGCCTCGGGGATACCTGGGAAGTAGATAGGTACATCCTCCATAACGAGGTAGGCGTATCCTGTGATAATCTTCTTGCCAGGGATAACCTTTGCCTGTGTCATCGCAAGGTAGAAGTGTGGATGGTCGGTATGCTCACAAGTGGTGTACATACCATTACCAATGTGGATAGACTCATCGGGGTGCATCTTCACGCTGCTACCCACCAGCCAGCCATCGCCCTGCTGTGTTGCAATACCCTTAATCTTAGCCTTGCGAGAGTCGAGGTTGTAGGTGATGGTATCCATAGAGTATGGTGTGCCACCATCCGAGAACTCGGGGTGTGTTGTCGTAGGGCGACCGTCGACAGTATCCGAAGGGTATCCGTGAGCAAAGATATCCTTGGTCTGCATATTCACACGCATAAAGTCGGCCTTGAGGTTCATACCCTGGTATGTAACATCACCCGTTTTGTAACTATATATCATCTTGTTGCGCGCATCGAAGACCACAGAGTCTGCGGCCTTACCCTCCACAATGTCGTCAAACATTGGGGCGCTGGCGCTGCGACGCTGTTTTTGTTGGCTTGTGGTGTCGCGCGAAGTGTTCTGCACTGTTGCGCTATCGCGGGTTTGGAATAGACCAAAACCGCCTGCTCCCGCCTCGGTAAGACCGAACGAGAGGCATAGAAACGCTGCAACGATAAGCGTTGAGGTTAGATATTTTAAGAATAAATGTCTCAAAATTCAATAATTTTTTGTACCTTTGCCGACAAGTCGGCAAAACAACCCAAATGGGACTTTGCTGCTCAGGTTAGTAAAGAGTTGTTGCTCTTTAGCCAAAGCGATAACAACTTGCAAAGATAATAATAATTTGCACAAAACTTAGTAAATTTATGAGAAATCTCATAATACACATATTACTTTTAGTAATACCCTTTGTTACGACTAACGTTGCAGTGGCTCAAAATAGTGCCTCAGCAGAGTCTAAAAGGGTGGTGGTCATAGACCCTGGTCACGGTGGTCCACGCCCCGGAAAGGTGCATCGAGACTTGGTGGAGAAGGACTATGTGCTCGCAGTGTCGAAGGAGGTGCGCAAGCAACTAAATAGCAGAATGCCAGAGTTGGATGTCTACCTCACACGCAGTTGCGACTCGGCATACCACGCCGACAGAAACAAGGATAACCGTCTGCGTGCCGAGTTTGCAAATAAGAAGGGTGCAGATTTGTATGTTGGTATTCACGCCAATGCCCTGGAGAATACGTCGTATAAGGGTTGCGAGGTGTGGGTGCTTACTCTGAATGATAACCTAATGCGCCAAAATAAGTTGGTGGGCTCTATGTATGCCGATGAGGGAGATTTCATCGATCCGGATGATATAGACCGCAACTCTCAGGGCTTTATTATGGCGCTCTCACGACAGTTGGAGAATGAGCCATTCAGCCGTTTTGCTGCCGAGGAGTGCTGTAAGGAGATGGCAAAGTATGGACTTAAGAATTTGGGTGTTAAGGTGGGCACGGTGTTTACGGTGTTGTACTACAGCGAGTGTCCAAGTATCATCGTGGAGATGGGATATGTCACCAATAAAGATGACTATGCATACCTAACCTCAAAGAATGCCAAGAAGGAGATGGCAACGGCCATAACCAACGCCATTGTGACATACTTCACAACGCTCTATGGTGCGGTGGAGTCTTCGCAGGAGGTTACTGAAGAGAGTGCCGAGGAGGCGAAGAGCGAAGAGGTGAAGAGTGCTGAGGGAGAGATTCTTGCTGAAGGCTATGCCATACAGTTGATTTCGAGTGCCACGGAGGTGGATACTTCGGACTATCAGTTTAAGGAGTATAAGGGTCGTGTGAGATTGATTATGGGTGAGGGTAAGTACAAATATAAGTATTGCTACGGCAGTTATAAGAGCACGGAAGATGCTGCCGAGGATCTTGGTGCTGTGCGTAAGGTGTTCAAGGATGCCTATGTAGTGCGATATAAGGATGGCGCTATAGTGGCAAAATAGTTTGATAAGTAATAAAAAAGTATAAAGTATGAAACTTAGAAAAGAATTTAAAATTGGCGTTTTTGCCGTTATTGTCATCGCGGTATCGTGGTGGGGTATCAAGTGGCTTGGAGGTCAGAATGTGTTGCTAACGAGCGACACATACTATGTCTACTACGACAATGTGTCGGGTCTTCAGGAGTCATCGCGTGTTAAGTTGCGCGGTGTTGCAGTGGGTAATGTCCGCGATATCATATTGGAGCACGACAGAGTGAAGGTTGAGATTGCCGTGGAGAGCGAGTATCGTGATATGATTCCAGCAAACTCTGTTGCCGAGATGGGCGCTGCAGGTATTATGGGTGGTGTTGAGATTGCCATTATTCAGGGTGATGCCGAGGCGATTATTGAGCCAGGTGCTGAGATTGCCGGTCGTGTGAAGGCCGATATGCTCGGCTCGTTGGCGGACCAGGGCGCAGAACTTATCGAGGGTCTCAACACAACTATCGATGGTGTTAACAACTTGCTCAATACCAATAATGTAGCAATCACAAACCTTATTGCAAACCTCGAGTCTATGACATCGTCTATTGATGGCATTGTGTCGTCGGTATCGGGAGATGTGGAGAAGGCTGTGGATAACTTCACAACCTTCACTGCCGTACTTGCCGAGAATACCGATCGTGTGGAGTCTATGCTTGAGAATATCGACACCTTCGCAGGTGACTTAGCAGAGCAGAATCTTGTGGCGAAACTTGGTAGCACAGTGGACTCTCTCAACGATGTTCTTGCTACACTCGAGAGCGACGAGGGCTCTGTGGGTATGTTGCTCCACGATGCTGAGTTGTATAACAAACTCACCGTCGCTGGCGATAACCTCGGTCTGTTGCTCGAGGATTTGAAGGCTAACCCTATGCGCTATGTTCACTTCTCGCTCTTCGGAGATTCGGATGAGAAGCAGGCTAAGCGTGCGGAGCGTGCTGCAAAGCGTGCCGCTAAGGCCGAGGCAAAGGCAAATAAGTATTAGTTAAAGGCCTGTCAGGAGCGAATATATATGATATATCCGTCAAATTTCGAACAAAGGGTAGGCTTCGACCGCATCCGTGAGCAGATTATGGAACTCTGCTCTATGGAGTCTGCACGTGAGATTATCGGTGGCGAGGGCTTCACACGCTCACGTCGCGATATCGAGGAGCGCCTGTCGCTTGCCGATGAGATGCGTCTGGTGATATCTATGGAGCCGGGCGCGGAGATTGGCGAGCAGGATGACCTGCGTGCTATTGTAGATAAGGTTGCCGTTGAGGGCTCTTATCTTATGGTCGAGGAGTGCGCTACGCTGTTGCGTGGTTTGCGCTCCGCAGCATCCATCGTGCGATTCCTGCTCTCGCGTCGCGAGGGTAGTTATCCCCGTCTTAGGGCTATGACATCGCGTGTTGAGGTGTTCCCAGAGTTGCAGCAGGCTATCGAGCGCGTTATAGATGACAAGGGCGAGGTGCGCTCTTCGGCATCCGAGGAGTTGTCATCTATCCGTCGCTCTATTCGTGAGCACGAGGGTCAGGTTTCGAAGCGTCTGCAGCAGGTGTTGCAGCGCGCCAAGGCATCGGGAATTGTAGATGCCGATGCTATGATATCTATCCGTGACGGTCACGCTGTGATTCCCGTTGCGGCAGCCAATAAGCGTAAGATTGCGGGTTTCATCCACGATGAGTCGGCAACGGGACGTACGTTCTACGTTGAGCCTGTGGAGGTTGTGGAGTTGAACAACGAACTCCGTGAGTTGGAGTATGCCGAGAAGCGCGAGATAGTGCGCATACTCACCGAACTAACTGCAACACTTCGCACCCAGATTGAGGGTCTTGTGCGTATCGAGGAGTACCTCACGCGCATAGATGCTCTGCGAGCCAAGGCACGTTGGGCTATTGCCAATGGCGCTGTGAAGCCGATCATCTCTACCGAGGGTCGTTTGCTATTGCGTAAGGCGCGTCATCCCCTCTTGCAGCAGACACTGCGTAGCCAGCATAAGGAGATTGTACCGCTGGATATGGAGTTGAATGCCGAGCGTCGCATCTTGGTAATATCGGGTCCTAATGCTGGTGGTAAGTCTGTGTGTCTCAAGACCACGGGTATACTTCAATATATGGTGCAGTGTGGATTCTTGGCCCCTACGTTGGAGAACTCGGAGTTCCCGCTGTTTGAGTCGCTGATGATTGATATTGGTGACCAGCAGTCGCTGGAGAACGACTTGTCTACATATTCGTCACACTTGGTGAATATGCGTGCTATGCTCGACGAGGCATCGGAGCGCACGCTGATACTCATCGATGAGTTTGGCTCGGGTACTGAGCCAACTATTGGAGGCGCTATCTCGGAGTCTATCTTGGAGCGCTTTGTGGAGCGTAAGGCGTATGGTGTTATCACCACGCACTACGCCAATATCAAATACTTTGCATCGCGAAACGAGGGCGTGGCAAATGGTGCTATGGCCTTCGATGTTCGAAATATTATGCCGCTGTTCAGCCTCGAGATGGGTAAGCCGGGTAGTTCGTTTGCCATAGAGGTGGCACGAAAGATTGGTCTTCCGGAGGATATCGTACGTAAGGCTATGGATAAGGCTGGCGAGGATCACATAAACCTCGAGAAGCAGTTGCGAGAGATTGCCCGTGATAAGCGTTATTGGGCCGAGAAGCGTGACCGTATTCGTGTTACGGACAGAAAGGTAGAGCAGTTGGAGCAGACATATACCGACCGTTTGCAGGGCATCAAGGATGAGCGCCGTGAGATTCTGGAGCGAGCACGCAAGGAGGCCGAGGAGATGATTGCCGAGGCACGTCGCACCATCGAGAACACCATCCGTACCATCCGTGAGTCACAGGCCGAGAAGGAGATTACACGCCTGGCGCGTAAGGAGATGGAGACCTTCGTAGAGAGTGTCGACGAGGCTAAGGGTGGTATGACAAGCGACGAGCGCATAGAGCGCGAGATGGAGCGCTTGGCACGTCGCCGTGAGCGTCGCGAGAAGCGTGCCGAGGAGCGTGAGCAGGCAGGAGGTGTTGTGCCACAGAAGGTTGAAGAACCTGTTGTGAAGAAGATTGAGGTGGGCACAAAGGTCAAACTCGAGGGTCAGGAGATTCCGGGTATCGTCAAGATGATAAAGGGCAAGAAGGCTCAGGTGGCCTTTGGTGAGATGCTTATTATGGTGGATGTGGCACGCCTGAAGGCTGTGTCATCAACCGAGTATCGCGAGGCTACACGTCCTACCGCAGCACGCACTGTGGTATCGGTGGATATCCGTGAGCGCAAACTCAACTTCCGCGACCATATCGACGTGCGTGGTATGCGTGCTTCGGAGGCGCTGGAGGCTGTTGAGGATTTGGTGGATGATGCCCTTATGGTTGGTGTCTCTACCGTTACTATTCTTCACGGTAAGGGTACTGGCGCACTTAAGGAGGAGATACGTCGCTACCTCCGCAGTGTTAAGGATATAGCCTCTGTGGCTGATGATCACGCCGATCGTGGAGGCTCGGGAATTACTATTGTGACGTTTAAAGTATAACATATAGAGTTATGGATTTTCTATTATCGGATATTGCACATATCGTAGGCGGTGAGTTGCGTGGCGAGAATCTCAGGGTTAGGGATGTCGCTACCGATTCGCGTAGCGTTGTGGCTGCTGAGAATGTGGTCTTTGCGGCTATAGATGGCAAGAATCACGATGGTCACCAGTTCATAGAGCGTATGGTGTCGCGTGGTGTCGATGCCTTTATCGTGGAGCGCGATATGGAGTTGCCAAACAAGCGTTGTGGTATGGTCAAGGTGGAGTCTACGATTGTGGCTCTTCAGCGTCTTGCAGCCTACCACCGCGAGCAGTTTAAGGGTCAGGTGGTGGCTATCACGGGCTCTAATGGCAAGACAATAGTCAAGGAGTGGGCAGCACGCTCTATGCCCGATACTGTAGCCTCGTTTGCCTCGCCCAGAAGTTATAACTCGCAGTTGGGCGTTGCGCTGTCGCTGTTGATGCTTGAGGGTAGTGAGCGTGTGGCATTCATAGAGGCGGGAATATCACAGCCCGGCGAGATGTCACGTCTCGAGGAGATGATAAAACCCGATATCGTTGTTATAACATCTATCGGTGATGCACACTCGGCAAATTTTGCTTCGGAGGCAGAGAAGATTGATGAGAAGTTGTCTCTTGCGCGTGGTGCTAAGACCATAATATATAGTAGTGAGTATCCTCTCCTTGCCAAGCGCATAAAGGAGTTGTATGCCGATAGGGAGTTGATAGATAGCAGTTCGGAGAGTGTGGACTATGCACTGGAACTCAGCGATGCGCTCTCTGTCGATGCGTTGCACGTCTCGGCTCTTATGCGTAAGTTGGGCTATGGAGTGGATGGCGCTATATTCTCGGCAAAGGTGTCGATGCGTCTGGAACTAAAGGAGGGTATCGATAATTCGATGATTATCGACGATAGTTACAACTCGGATATCAACTCGGTGCTTGTGGCTCTCGATGCTCTGCACGTGCAGTCTATGGGCAGACGCCGTGTGGCTGTTATCTCGGATATCCGCCAGAGCGGTATGCCTCAGGAGCAGTTGTATGGCAGGGTTGCCGAGGCGGTACGCCGTGCAGGTGTAGATAAACTTATCGGCGTTGGCGAGAGCATCTCGCAATATGCTACGCTATTCCCTCGTGGCTCGTCGTTCTATCACACCACCGACGAACTTATCGAGAACTTCTCGAAGGAGCGCTGGGCACACTCTGTGATTCTGCTGAAGGGTAGCCGTGATAGCCGCTTCGAGCGTCTTGCGCGATTGTTGGAGCGCAGAACACACACCACAACCCTTGAGGTGGACCTCGCAGCGATGAAGAAGAATCTCAATTACTTCCGTCGTCTGTTACCTCACCAGCATCCTGTGGTTGCTATGGTCAAGGCCGTAAGTTATGGTATGGGCGATGTGGATGTGGCGCGTATGCTTCAGCACGAGGGTGTCAAGTACCTGGCTGTGGCATTTGCCGATGAGGGTATTACACTGCGTTCCAAGGGTATCACAATGCCTATCGTGGTGCTTAATGCCGACCAGGATAGTTTCGATGTGATGATTGCCCACGACCTCGAGCCCGAGATTTACAGTTTCCACTCGTTGGATGCCTTCCGTCGTGCAGCGTTGCGTGCTCACCGCACAGCATATCCTATCCACATAAAACTCGATACGGGTATGCATCGCTTGGGCTTTGTGGAGGATGATGTGGATGTGCTTGGACGAGCCTTGCATCTCGATCCGGTGTTGCACATCGCATCTATATTCTCGCACCTCAGTACCTCGGATATGCCTTCAGAGGATGACTTCACACACCAGCAGATAGAGCGCTTCGACTATATGAGTCAGCAACTTTTGGAGTGGCTGGACTATGCGCCTTTGCGCCATATTGCCAACTCTGCGGCTATAGCACGATTCCCCGAGGCGCAGTTTGATATGTGTCGCTTGGGTCTTGGTCTCTATGGCATAGGCTATGAGCATAACGAGGAACTTATCCCCGTGGCAACACTCTCTACACGCATTGTGCAGATTAAGAATTTGGCAAAGGGTGAGTCTGTGGGATATGGTCGTGCAGCGCGTCTCGAGCGTGATACCATCACCGCCACAATACCTGTGGGTTATGCCGATGGTCTCGACCGCCATCTTGGAAATGGCAGATGGTCGGTGCGCATCAATGGTCAGAGTGCGCCAATCATAGGCAGGGTGTGTATGGATAGCGCTATGGTTGATATTACCCACATCTCAGGTGTAGAGGTTGGTGATAAGGTTACGATATTTGGCCGTGAGCGCGGCAATACCTTGGAGGATATGGCTGAGGTTTTGGATACCATAACCTACGAGATTATGACATCTATCTCTCAGCGCGTTAAACGTATATACACAGAGCGATAATGAAGGGTACTATATATATGATTCCTTGTCCGATATCGGACGAGAGAGGTGTGTGGGATGTGTTGCCACACTCAAACCTCGATATTATGAACAGCCTCGACTACTTCATCGTTGAGAATGTTCGCTCGGCACGCCGTTTCTTGAGCAAAGCGGGTATAGAGCGCAAAATCGATGAGTTGGAGTTTGTGGAACTCAACGAACATACCACATCTTCGGCAGATGTGGAGCGTATGCTAAAGCCTGTGTTGGAGGGTCGCTCGGCAGGTGTCATCTCCGAGGCTGGAGTACCGGGTGTTGCCGACCCAGGTGCAGATATCGTTGCCCTGGCACACCGCCACGATGTTAGGGTAGTGCCCCTTGTCGGTCCTTCGTCAATCCTTATGTCGGTAATGGCATCGGGGTTGAATGGTCAGTCGTTTGCCTTTGTGGGCTATCTGCCTATTAAGGATGCGGAGCGTCAGCGCAGACTCAAGGATTTGGAGCATAGAGCGCGCACCGAGCATCAGGCGCAACTATTCATAGAGGCGCCATATCGCAATGTGAAACTCTTCGACACGCTCATCAAGACCCTGTCGCCACAGTTGCGACTTACGGTAGCGGCAGATATCACCTCGCCCGAGGAGTTAATAAAAACACGCACTGTGGCTGAGTGGCGTAAGTGCGGAGTGCCAGATATTGCCAAACGTCCGACAATATTCATATTAGGCATATAATTTGAGTTATATAACATAGATAAGATAAGTAAAAAATAATATATGTGTAAGGAAATGTCTGAAAAAGAGAAGGATATGGATGCTCGTGAGGCATCTGCTGCAACTCAGGAGGAGATGGCAGAGTCTGCTGCGACTGACACAATGTCAGATGACGCAACCACTGAGGGTGACAATATGTCAGTAGAGCCATCGTTGGAGGAGCAGATTGCGGTATGGCGTGATAAGTATCTTCGTCTGCAGGCGGAGTTCGACAACTTCCGCAAGCGTACCATTAAGGAGAAGATGGATCTTGTAGAGCGTGGTTGTGAGGGTGCGTGGAAGGCGATACTCCCAATTTTGGATGATATGGAGCGCGCTATTGCTGCATCGCACAAGAGCGAGGATATCGAGGCGTTGCGTCAGGGCGAGGAGTTGGTGATGAAGAAGTTTGAGAGTGTGCTTCAGGCTGCAAACATCACAGCCATAGACTGCGTTGGCAAGCCTTTCAACGAGGAGGAACAGGAGGCCGTGGCACGTTTCGCCGCAGGCGAGGATAAGCGTGGTTTGGTTATAGACTGCGTGCAGCGCGGTTATAAGTTGGGTGAGCACGTATTGCGCTACGCAAAGGTTGTGGTTGGTGAGTAATCGCCAAAATTTATGTAGATTATGGCAGAAAAGAGAGATTATTATGAGGTGTTGGGCGTCGAGCGTAATGCCGATGCAGATACCATAAAGAAGGCATACCGTAAGGCGGCTATTAAGTACCATCCCGATAAGAATCCTGGCGATAAGGAGGCTGAGGATAAGTTCAAGGAGGCTGCCGAGGCTTACGATGTGCTCTCCAACGATGATAAGCGTGCTCGCTACGACCGCTTTGGTCACGCAGGAATGAATGGCGCTGGCGGTGCTGGAGGCTTTGGTGGCTTCAGCGGCGGTGGCTTCTCTATGGAGGATATCTTCGAGCAGTTTGGTGATATCTTTGGTGGCGCTTTCGGTGGTGGCTTCGGAGGCTTTGGTGGCGGCAGAAGTCGTCAGCCACGTCAGAGCCGTGGTAGCGATATTCGTGTTACTGTTAAGTTATCGCTCAAGGAGATTGCGGAGGGCGTAACCAAGAAACTCAAGATAAACAAGACCGTTGCCTGCTCGAAGTGTGGTGGTACGGGTGCTAAGGATTCGGCATCGTATGCTACCTGCTCGCGTTGTAACGGCTCGGGATATATCGTTACTGTTCAGGATTCGTTCTTCGGTCGTATGCAGACCCAGAGCGTATGTCCAGAGTGTCACGGTACGGGTAAGGTTATCAAGAACAAGTGTGAGCAGTGTGGTGGCGAGGGTACAGAGCGCGGTCAGGAGGTTATCGAGGTTAACATCCCTAAGGGTGTTGCCGAGGGTATGGCTCTCACAGTGCGTGGACGTGGTAACGCTGCACGTCAGGGTGGTGTCAATGGCGACTTGATAGTGGTTATCGAGGAGGAGCACAACCCAGAGTTGGTGCGTGATGGCAACGACTTGGCACACACGCTAAACATTACCGTTACAACAGCAATCCTTGGTGGTGAGGTAGAGGTGCCAACTATCGAGGGTCGTGTGCGAATAAAGATTGCACCGGGAACACACGCTGGTAAGGTGTTGCGTATTCGTGGCAAGGGTCTTCCAGATGTTAATGGTCGTGGCCGTGGCGATATCAAGGTTTTGGTGGATATCACCATCCCTGGCGAACTTACCAAGGAGGAGCGCTCGTTGATTGAGAAACTCGCCGAGCAGCCAAACTTCAAGCAGCCTGAGAAGGTTGAGAATCAGAATATTTTGGAGCGTATGAAGTCCTTCTTCCGTGGTTGAAGAGTGAGGCTTGCAACGTTCATAAACAATATATTTGGTAGATTGTAATGTCATTCTTCAGACCCCATAAGCGTCATCCGCGACAGTTTAACTATGTGCCACGCTATTACGACCCTGTAAAGGAGGAGCGTGACCGTCGTCGTAGGGAGTTGCACGGTACATCATCGGCAACCGATGACGAGGAGTATGCCCCAGGAAAGTATATCCGCACACAGCGCGAGGCTCGTGATGCTTCGCGCGGTGAGGGTAGCCCTGTTACGGGTATTCTTCAGTATCTGGCTATCGCCTTTGTCCTCGGCTTTGCAATGCTGATATTTTTGCCACGCTTTATGCGTTTTGCCGAGATGGCTAACGAGGAGAAGATGGCTATGAGTAGCGGCGCGGCGCAAACCGAGAGCATCAAGGTTGGTGATATGCGCAAGGATGGTGCGGATGGCCAGGTGAGCATTACACTCTACGAGAAGCACGGCGACATAGATTTCACGGAGTTTCAGAGTCTAACCCCCGAGGCAATCAACGAGATTGAGGAGTGGAACAGACAGAATCCTTCGTTGAATATCTATGACGACGATGTGGAGATAGAGAATTATAAGAAGGTTAAGGGAGGTTCTGTAAATTAGGTCGTGATGATTTTGAAGATTATTTTGAGAATATTTCTCAACTCTTGTAAAGGCGCAATGCGAGCATTGTAACTGCGCAAAGATGGGAAATATACCAAAATAAATTCAAAAGCAACCGAAAAGAATTTTCCGAGACAACGCAAACTTATTTACTAATTTATAGAACATCCCTTAACTAACCTGTTATGGATCGCATAAAACTACTGCCTGAGATTGTTGCCAATCAGATTGCAGCCGGCGAGGTTGTCAACGCTCCGTCGAATGTTGTGAAGGAGATGATGGAGAACTCGCTGGATGCGGGTGCTCAGTGTGTGCGTGTCAATTTCCGTAACGGTGGTAAGGACCTTATTCAGATTGTGGATGATGGTTGTGGTATGTCGGCTATAGATGCCCGTATGGCCTTTGACCGTCACGCCACGTCGAAGATATCCTCTATTGAGGACGTCTACAAACTTCATACTTTTGGTTTTCGTGGCGAGGCTTTGGCCTCTATCGCTGCGGTTGCCGAGGTGGAGTTGCGCACACGACGCGACGATGATGAACTTGGTACACTCACGACTATGGCCGGTGGTGAGTTCCGCTCCCAAGTTCCGATATCGTGTTCACGAGGCTCGCAGTTTGTAGTGCGTAATCTCTTCTATAATGTGCCATCGCGACGCAAGTTCATAGATGGCGATAACTCACGTCTGGCATCACAGATTCGTAACGAGTTTATGCGTGTGGCGCTGTGTAACCCGAGTGTGGAGTTCGAACTTCGCCAAAACGATATGCTTGTTTACTCGCTGCTGCCAACAAATCGTCGTGGTCGTATTGTAGACCTTATCGGTAAGCACATAAAGCAGAATCTGCTGGATGTGGAGACCGACACGTCGGTGGTGCGCATAGAGGGCTTTGTGGGTCGCCCACAGGCTGCCAAGAAGCGTAACAACGAGCAGTATCTCTTTGTTAATGGTCGCTATTTCAACTCTATACAGATGCAGCGCACCATAGTGCGTGCGTACGAAAAGTTGATTCCCGAGGGATGTATGCCGTCGTACTTCATCTATCTTACGGTAGACCCCGATAGGGTAGATGTCAATGTGCATCCTCAGAAGACTACTGTTAAGTTCGCTGACCACGATGTGATTCTCGAGATGTTGCAGGCTGCGGTGCGCGAGACTTTGGCAAAGACCGGAGCAGTGCCTATGATGGACTTCTCGGATGGGGGAAGTCTCAATATCCCGGTGTTGGAGCGCGAGCAGATGGTCTATGAGATGCCGAAGATTGCCACAAATCCATCGTATAACCCCTTTGCCTCGGAGTATATAGACCCCACAGCGCCTGTGCCCGATGTTGCATTTACGGGTTTTGATGTGCCTTATGATGGCTCTATGCCCAAGCGCAGTGCCCCTGCCGTGGCAAAACCTATAGTGGAGGATGCTGAGGAGTATTATACTTTGCAGCCATCGTCGTTTGCACCGTCGACCATAGAGTATATCGATGAGACGGAGGACGCCGAGGAGCAGACCTTCGACTTCATAGAGTCGCAGGCAACACCCGAATTGAGAACTTTCGGTGAGGCTATAGCCCTCACGGGAGGGTATGCTGTGGCGTTGTATGGCGCAAGTTTGGTTGTTGTGCATATGCGTCGCGCTAAGGAACGTCTGCTTTATGACGATATCCTGCAGTCGTTAGTGTCGGGCTCTGCACCTTCGCAGCGTATGTTCTTCCCCGAGGAGTTGACACTCTCTATGGAGGAGTATGACCTAATGTCGGAGCACGCCACAGAGTTTGCGGCGTTGGGCTTCGAGGTGGAGTATTGTGGCGAGGGTCGTATCTCGGTTGTTGGACGTCCTGCGACTATCGATATGTCGATGCCTTTGGATGAGTTGCTTTATGAGTTGTTGCACGGCATCGAGGATGGTCAGTTGCCTATGGCCGAGCAGCAGCGACGTATGGCAGAACTTATGGCACGTCGTGGTAGTCAGGGCTTTGGTCGTGGCTTGCGCACCTCGGATGTCGAGACTCTGCTTGCGCGCCTTGAGAAGTCCACAAACCCAAGTTTCACACCTTCGGGCTCACCTATTATGGCGGAACTCACTATGGAGGAGTTGCGCTCGAAACTTATGAAAAACTACAGTTAAAAACTTAAGGATATGAACTATCAAAGTCCTATGTCTCAGACTCCTGTCGTTAGCAACCTGCTTATTGCCAATGTGGTGGCATACCTGGCAACAATGCTGCTGGATACTAACGATATGTATGCTCTCTTTGCACTTTTCCCCGTAGGTAGCCCCTTCTTCGAGGTGTGGCAGCCTTTGACATATATGTTCCTCCACGGTGACTTCTCGCACCTCTTCTTCAATATGTTTGCATTGTGGATGTTTGGCCGAGGTCTGGAGATGGAGATGGGCACGAAGCGCTTCCTTATCTACTACTTCACCTGTGGTATCGGTGCTGCGCTTGTGCAACTCGGTATGGCAGAGGTAGATATGATGAATATGGCAACGCAGATGCAGGTGTGGAACTATATGCTTACGCCAACTGTTGGTGCTTCGGGTGCGGTGTTTGGCTTGTTGCTGGCATTCGGTATGTTGCACCCCAACGCCACTATTATGCTGCTCATACCACCTATCCCTATGAAGGCCAAGTGGTTTGTGATGATTTATGGTGCTATAGAGTTGTTGCTTATACTCTTGCAGGCACAGGATGGTATTGCACACTTCGCACACCTCGGCGGTATGTTCTGGGGATGGTTGCTGATATTGTGGTGGCAGCGCCGTGACCGCAACCGCTACTACTACAACTAAGGGAAAAGTCAAAGGTGAAAAGTGAAAGGTGAAAACTGAAAGGTAAGGAATTATATTATATGTCATCCTGAGTGAAACGAAGGATCTCTCGGGTAGTATGTAGTAAACTCGCTCGGGAGATATTTCGCTACGCTCAATATGACACACATAGTGAGCAGACGGCGAGGAGATTCCTCGACAGGCTCGGAATGACATAGATATTCACCTCATCAAAAACCCAACGAACACGAACAATAACAAAATACTACTATGTCAAGCAATCGTGAGACCTATAGCAACGAACCTTTCGGCCGCCCACGCCGACGTGCCAAGCACTCGTTTCTTGGTGCGTTGTTCGTTATTGTGCTTTTGGCAGTAACCATATCATTCTGCGTGGCACTTGTCATCGCATATCTTACACCCCACGTACCCCCATCAACCTTCGGCTCGCTTACCATAGTGGGTATCTTTGCACCTATATTATATATGGGTGTGGCGATATGTATGCTTTTGTGGCTGGTGATGTGTCGCTGGAAGACGGCAGGCGTTGTGGCGTTGTTCCTCATACCGGGTCTCTTCCGTGTGTCGGATTTCTACAACGTAGACGTTATGCGTAAGGTAGATGCTAAGGCCGATAGCCGCTCTATCAGCGTTATGAGTTACAACGTTCGAGGCTTCTACGATGACCGCTCTCACAATGCGGTAGATGAGTATGTAGACTACTTCACTAACCGTGAACTTGCTGATGTGGTGTGCTTCCAGGAGTATGCACTCTCGATGCGCGGTGTCGAACGCATAGACTCGCTCTTCAGGGCGCAGTTTGGCGATAAGTACTTCGTGAAGGATGTTGTGGAGGCTGGCGAGGTGGTACTTCGCACCTATAGCCGATATCCTATCATCAAGAGCGGAAGTATCGCTGGCGAGGGTCGTGGCACGTCGCAGTGGGTGGATGTGGTGATTAAGAAGGATACGCTGCGTATCTTTAACAACCACCTCCACACTATGAGCATCTCGGCTAACGATAGCCAG
>JAFOCZ010000111.1 GCA_017380955.1 Alistipes sp. | reverse complement strand
AGTTGCGTAGTCATCATCCGAAGCACATACAACAACAATCTCTGCCTTTGATGCCAACGCTGCCTCAACACCCTCCTCAACAGACTTGAAGAATGTGTTATCCTCAACGCGGATACCTGCGCAAGCGAAGAAGTTACAAGAGAACTGAGCACGAGCACGTGCCATACCCAAAGTACCGCAAGTGAGCATAAATGCCTTAGGAGTCTTGCCAGAGCGATCTACGCTCATACGCATCTGCTCGAATGCCATAGCACCACGATATGGTGTGAGGACATTTGCAGAAACCTCCGCACGCTTAACCTTGCAGTCGCAGATAGCCTCGTCAGCAACCTCTGTGAAGTTAGGATACTGGTTAGCACCGAGGAGGATGAGACGGCGTGTAGCGATAGCCTTATCCTTAGCCGCTGCAGAAGCGTTAACACGCTCTACGATGAAGCCCTCCTTGAATGCAGCGATGTAGCCACCCTTATCCTCGATCTCGCGGAACAATGCCCAAGCCTCCTTAGCGATAGATGCTGTGAGAGACTCGATGTAGTATGAACCACCGGCTGGGTCAACAACCTGGTCGAAGTGTGACTCGTGCTTGAGGAGCAACTGTGAGTTACGAGCGATACGCTTAGAGAACTCTGTAGGAGCCTCGAAAGAGTAGTCGAATGGCAACACCTCCAAAGAGTGTACACCTGCGATAGCCGCAGACATAGCCTCTGTAGTGCCACGCAACATATTCACGTATGGGTCGTATACAGTCTGATTCCAAGTAGATGTCACGGCGTGAGCAACCATCTTGCAAGAGCAATCCTTCGCAGGGCCATAAGCCTTAACGATGTTAGCCCAGAGCATACGTGCAGCACGGAACTTAGCCATCTCGAGGAAGTAGTTAGCAGTAACTGCGAAAGTGAAGCGAATCTTACGTGCTACCTCGTCGATAGAGAGGCCGCGCTCCATAAGTTTCACGAGGTACTCGTGAGCAGCAGAGAGTGTGAATGCCAACTCCTCAACGATTGTAGAGCCAGCGTTAGAGAACGTAGCACCCGACACGTTAACCACCTTAACACGCTTGTACTCAGCAGTAGCCTTTACAAGGTCAGCGATAACGTCGAAGCAGTTGCGCTCGTTCTCTTTGCAGCCGCAAGTGCCCTTCAAAGAGAGAGACTTGATGATTGGGTCGATGCAGAAGTTGAGACGAAGTTCGTCCTTAGGCTCTGCAGCATACTTTGCCAAAACCTTGTTGCACAAAGCAGCCAATGCCTCAGCATCAGCACCACAGAATGTCAACTCCACTGCTGTAGGAACGATATCCTTCAAGAGTGCGTCGACGTCTACCTCGCAAGCGCAAGACTCACAGAAGCAGAAGCCCAAAGAGTCAACACCAGAGTTAAGGAGTTTCAAAGCCTCCTCGTTAGCCTCCTTAGCGCACTTTACAGCGATGGTCTGGTGTACACGCCAAGTGTTGTCCTTAGAGACACCACGAACGTATGGGAACTCACCAGCCTCAGCGCCAAGATACTCTACCTCAGCGAGGTTCTCAGCACGGTAGTAAGGGCGTACGTTGAAACCCTCACCAGTCTTCCATACCAATTTGCGCTCATAATCTGCGCCCTTAAGGTCAGTTGTGATAACGGCCTCCCACTGCTCGGTAGACACCGGTGGGAACTCCGCGAACAACTTTTCTTTGGTATTAGCCATAGTTGTTTTAGATTTAAATGTTTTTAAGTGTGTGATATTTAATATCTTATGTTACTTTTCCATATAACAATTTTACGCATATACACACCCGCACGTCCTACGCACGCGAGCACATATATACCTAAAACACAACAAAGTTAATAAAAACTCCCACGAAAAGCAAATTTTCCGCCTATTTATTTTCGGCGCAGGAGAGTTAGCACCGTGGATAAAACAAAAAGGACTAACCCGAAGGTCAGTCCTTAGAATCGATATTTAGGCACTATAGCCTAAAGCCAAAACAGACATACAAACAATACGAATTGCGCGACTGAGATTTATAAGAGTCTACGAATTGCAATCCTAAACCGACATATGGTGACTTCTTGGAGTGCCATCTAACACCCACATCATAAAGCATATAACCCCAATCACCCCAACACGATCTTTTTGTGCTTTCCATAGTTCAAAACTGCTCATAGAGTAAGTAGGCAAAGGTACGTTCGGCCCGGGTATAGCATCGTCAGGGTTATAGTCACCACTTACTCCATAGTAAACTTTGTAATTTACAGGCGCCAGTGTGCTTTCAAAGAATGGCAATGTTGTGTGAATAAAATCAAGACGCATATTTGAACTATCGTAAAAATGCTCGTATCTTAATAGATTTGTAGCGCCCTCTTTATTACTAAGTTGAATTGAATTATATGGATAAGTAAATAGCTTATTATTGAGTGGCGTGTATGTACCTAGTGCGTCCTGATGGTATATAAAATTTGTAGGCCTCTGAATTTTATATACTGCATGGACAGGCGAGGTTGTTACTGGAGTTATTGAGTATCGGCCATCTGACGTTCCAACAAACCCACCATGTATAATAACATAATTTGGTATTTGAAGGATACAAGCGATAGTATTTTTAGCATCCGTGATTAGTCTTACTGCGTCTTGAATATCCTGACGTAATTGAGCAATATCGGCAGCAAGAACAGTGCCACCTGTAACCACAGCTTTATCACACGCTGAATAGATTTTATTAAAAATCTGACCACCTTCAACTGGATAGACCTGTGCGCTCATTTCTGCGTAGGTTGCGTCTCTCCATGTTGCTTCATTTCTGTGGTAAAGAATGATAAAAGTACATTCGCTAAAATCAAAGGTTATCCTATAATTATCATTGTTATATGGAACTAGGTCATTAACTCTAATATTTTCTTCAACTACATTGTCACCAACATCATCCGTTGCGCTGTGTTCTCGTTCAATATATACAGGTGGCATCAGGTAATCGAACATGAAAGTTTGCATAACATCAATTTCATACTTAAGTTCAGCAACACTATTATTGATATATTCGATATCAAGTACAAATGCATAGAACCATTTATTACCAAAATTGGTGTTCTGAAACATCATGTAGTTAACATCAAATAATGTGTCAGCAGCGTTGTTGCTAGGGGTGGGATGCTGAGTATCAACATTAGGAACAGTTACACGGATATAATCTCGCCCATGTCTCTGATATGAATACTGGGTAAGCTGTAATTTTACGTGGTCGTTCATATCACCATATTGGTCGCTAGCCGTTGTATACCAAACTGTTTCATCATATTTATTATTAAGCGGAACGCGGGCTAACAGTTTAATTGTGCTATTAGGAGCAACGTAAGCCATACACTTCTCCTTTCTTAAAGTGTGGAGAGGGAGGTATATTTCCCTCTCCACTTTGAAAATATTGTATTAGGTTCTGTTGGTAGCAGTATCACCGGCAGCCACTTCAGTAAGGTCGAACACAACTTCGTAAGTAATTCCATTGTATTCGTACTCAAAAGTAGTGTCGCCACTAGTGAGTTCATCATTAACCATAACCATACCAAAAGGAGTAACGGCAATGCCAGCTTCAGTAAGGTCGGAAGTCTGATGGAATTTTGCACCGGTGATAAGACCATTAGCGTCATAAGCGCAAAGCGCCATAGCGAGTCTAGTGGCATTCCCAACAGGCGTAATCACATTTCTGTATGCTATAAATATTTGTGAAAAATAGCGCTAATTTATATGCTCTTTATTTAGAAATTTGCATCTCTTTATTTTTGCATTTTTTTCCTCAACCTTCACTTCCCTACCCT
>JAFOCZ010000110.1 GCA_017380955.1 Alistipes sp. | reverse complement strand
CCCGACCGCCGCTCGGATGAGGGCAAGAAGATGGTGCGTATGGAGGATTGCTCGCCTAATGTGCTCTCTATGATGCCACGCCTCGAGGAGATTGCCTCGCGTGTGGCGATAAAACTATCCCCGATGTTCGACGTGGAGGAGGCGTTGCGCCTGTTGCCAGGCTCGGTTGTCGAGGTGGTCTCTATGGCTGGCGAGTGCAAGGAGTTGAATATCTACACCAACGCCGAGCGCAGTGTGGTGCGTATCGCTGTTGTGGGTGTTGGTGAGTGGGAGTATAGTGCTGAGGATGTGGGTGTTGCGCCATCTGTTGAGGAGTTTGATGCCTCGGTGTGGCGATATCTCATAATCCCCGATGTCGCGGTGCAGAAGGCGAGAGTCGCCGTGGCGGCATTCTCACGCTGTGCCACTATGTGGTCTAATAACGGCTATGCCTTTGCTCGCGAAATTCCCGAGGGTGTTGTGCCTGGTAGGGTATATGCCATAGAGCGCGCGGAGCACTACCGACCCAAGGAGTTGAAACGCGAGTTTAAGGGTGTGGGTGTCGAGATTCTGAAGCGTGACACACGCCTCGGTGTCGAGGAGGTGCGCAAGGCTATCGGCGCACGTGCCGGAGGTGAGCATACTATGGCTATTACGACTATCGGCGCTCAGAATTGGGTGATTCACATAAAACCGCTATCTTTGTAGTATGAAACTATCGGAGCGTATAAACCATATAATACATAACTACCTGCTGAGGGTGGATATCGCCGAGCATAGCCCTATGCGTCGCGGCTACCGCCTTCTATACTATACCCTGAGGGGCATAAACCGCCATCGCACAAATGTGGACAGCGCGGCGCTGACGCTATTCTCACTCTTCGCGCTTGTGCCATTGCTGACGCTGGTGTTGCTCATCTTGGGTAAGTTCGGAGTCTTCGAGCGCTATATCTCGGTTATATATGCAAGTGTGCCTAATGATTGGGGTTTTGTTGTTGATAGTCTGGTCTCTACGGCACGCTCTGCGGCAGACAACATCGCCCCAGGATTCCTCGCCGTGGTGGGTATCGCTGCGCTCCTTGTGGCTATCTTCAACCTCTTCCAGACTGCCGAGGTGTCGTTTAGCAGGGTGTGGGGTGTCACGAAGCGTCGCCGCTTCATCTTGCGCTATACGGCATACTTCATCGTCGCGGTGTTTGTGCCGGTGTTGCTACTCGCCGCCGTAACGCTAACCTCGGACATACTCTCTATGATGGGTCTCGAGACCGAGATTAACGACTTCCTAAGTCATATGCTGTCGTTGTTACTCACCTCGCTGGCTTGTGCCCTTATTTATAAGTATCTGCCCTACACGCGTGTGCAGTGGCGTATGGCACTTATCTCGGGTTTCGCGGCGGGTGTTGTGCTATCGCTGTGGCAGTGGGGATATGTATACTTCCAGTCGCTGATGACCTCCTACAATATCATCTATGGTGGTTTGGCGTTTATACCATTGCTCATCCTCTGGGTGCAGATATCGTGGAATATCCTCTTGGCAGGATGTGAGTTATGCAGCGTGTTGCAGCACCGCCATAGGTTTGAACTCATAGACCGCCGTAGACTGAAGAGACGTGAGGGCGGCGTGGTGCTGGCTAACGAGCGTATTAAGAGGGTTGTTGTCATAGGCTCGGGAAATGTTGCCGAGGCCCTGGTGCGCACGTTGGGTGGCGTTGCTGGTGTGGAGGTTGTGCAACTCTTTGCTCGCAACAAGGAGCGAGGTATGGAGGTTGCCTCGTTGGTGGGCTGTGAGTGGGAGTGCGACGAGGAGAAACTCGCCGAGGCCGACATATATATAATCTCGGTTAGCGACCGTGCCGTCGCCGATGTGGCGCGTAGTCTGCCATTCCCCGAGGGTGCTATAGTGGTGCATACGGCAGGCAGTGTGCCTATGAGTGCTATCCCCGAGCGTGGTGGTAGGCGTGGTATCCTCTACGCACTCCAGAGTTTCACAAAGGGACGTGTGATACGCCTCGATAAGGTGCCGTTGTTCATAGAGGCCGATAGCGCCGAAACACGCGATAGTCTTATGGCCTTTGCACGCCTGATATCCTCACAGGTGGAGTATGCCGACTCGGCACGCCGCAAGCATATACACCTGGCAGGAGTATTTGTCAATAACTTCACAAACCATATGTATCACATTGGTGCAGAGGTTGTTGAGGATGAGGGTTTGTCATTCGATGTGCTTAAGCCGCTTATCGAGGAGACCGCCTCTAAGGCTGTGGCTACCAACGATCCCTCAATGGTGCAGACAGGTCCTGCGGTGCGTGGCGATAGTGGTGTGACGGCAGAGCATATCGCGATGCTTAAGGAGGATGCCGAAAGACAGAAAATTTATAAAGATATAACAAAGAGTATATGGGAAACTTCAAAGAAGATGTAGCGCGTGTTGAGGCTTTGGTGCTCGACGTGGATGGTGTTATGACCGATGGCGGTATCACACCACTCCCCGATGGCGATTTCCTACGCCGCTACTATGCTAAGGATGGCTATGCTATGGGTTATGCCATCCGCGAGGGTCTTAAGATATGTGTTATCTCGGGTGGTCGTGGCAAGATGCTCGAGAATCGTATGCGCCTGTTGGGTATCACACGCACCTACCTCGATTGTATGGATAAGGTGAAGGCTATGGAGGAGTTCTTCGCCGACTATGATATAAACCCCGAGAATGTTATCTATATGGGCGATGATATCCCCGACTTGGAGTGTATGCGTAGGGTAGGTATCCCTGTATGCCCTGCCGATGCCGCTATGGAGGTTGTTGAGGCGTCGCGCTATGTCTCGGAGTATGATGGTGGTCGTGGCGCTGTGCGTGATATCATCGAGCAGGTGCTGCGCGCTAAGGGTTGCTGGGCTAAAAATCTAAAGGGAGTGCTTGGTAGCGATAACCACAATGCACAGTAGACTTTTTTAGTAGTGTGACGAAAAAAGGCTTGCCTAACAACACGTTAGGCAAGCCTTTGCTTTGTTTATGCCACAATGTTATTCGTGGTCGTGATCGTGGTCGTGATCGTGGTCGTGGTCGTGGTCGTGGTGGAAAATCTCACCATACTCGTTGTCTGTGGTGAGTTTCTCGCCCTTATACTCGCCAGTGAGGGTGCGTAGGAATGCCACGATGTCGGCAACCTCGGTGTCGTTAAGCGCCACGTCGCACTGGTAGAGCGCCATATCACGCACAGCGTCGTCCATAGTAAGGCGTGTGCCATCGTGGTAGTATGGCCAGGTCAACTCGATGTTGCGCAAGCCTGGCACCTTGAAGCGGTGGCGGTCACGCTCATCCTTAGTCTCCTTGTAGCGACCATTATCCTCCTCGGTGAGGGTAGTGCCACGAGCCTCGAAGTAGTGGCGGCGGAGTCCCATAAGTTCGTAGGTCTCGCCACCGAGGTTAGCACCTGCGTGACACGTTGCGCAACTATGCTCCTTGAACAACTCATAACCACGCAACTCCTGGGCTGTGAGGGCGTCGTTGTCGCCATACAACCACTTGTCGAACTGTGAGTTAGGTGTTGTGAGTGTGCGCTCAAACTCCTCTATAGCATTGGTGATGGTAGCCTCGGTGATGCCCTCAGGGTATATCTCCTCGAAGCGTGCTACGAGGTTCTTATCCTCCGAGAGTTTTGCGATAATCTCGTCGAAAGAGTTATAGGCCATCTCGGCAGGGTTTACAGGAGGTCCTGCAGCCTGCTCGGCGAGGGTCTTAGCACGACCATCCCAGAACTGCACGAAGTTGAAGACTGCGTTGTAGACCGTAGGGGCGTTAACACCACCCATACGACCCTCCACACCGTCAGAGTATTGGTGGTTGTCCACACCTCCGGTGTTCAGACCGTGGCACGATGCGCAAGATATGGTGTTGTCAACCGAGAGGCGCACGTCGTGGAAGAGGTCGTAACCGAGGGCTACCTTGCGCAAGTCTACATTCTCCACAGGGATGATAGGGCGCACAGGCTCTCCAGCACGGTCACCTGCCAAGCCGTCGTTGTAGTATGCCGAGCGGTAGTCACGAGCCCACGCTGCCACGATATCTGCCTTAGCATCAGTGCTCTGGCTACCCCAATGCATAAGGAAGTATTTTGCCTCGGGCATACTCTTATCCGCAATCACCTTCTCAACCTTGGCAACATCCACAGGGTTAGGCATAGTACCATTCTCGAGAGCCTCTACAAGAGGTGTGATGTCATAGGCGCGGTATCCCTCCTTGATATCCTTTGCAATAAGGTCGCCAGCAACGGGCAACTTTGCATAGAAAGGTAGTTCGGGGTTGGCGGTGTGGCAACTGATACAGCCACCCTGCTCCAAAATTGCTGCTACACGAGCCTCGGGAGCGAGATTCTCCGAAGGAGTGGCAAGGGTCATACGATAGGCGCCAAGGAGTAGGACGATAACTCCGAGCGCTGCCATAAGCACGAGTCTAAGTTTTTGGTGTTTCATAGTTGTTTATTATATAGGTGTTATTGATTGTACGCGTGTATGCTATCGGCTGCCGAGGGTAGGTAGTTTACGCCATACCAGCACATCTGCAACGCTATGAATGCCACGATGATAACTATATAGTAGGCTCTTTGTGACTTGACGTTCATAACGCTGCGCGCCATATGTATCGCCACAAGGTAGAGGCTCCACGTTGCTGCTGCCCACGCCTCCTTGGCATCCCAACTCCAGTATGCTCCCCACGCATCCTTAGCCCATAGTGCTCCCGTGAGCATTCCTATGCTGAGGAACGCAAGACCGCCGTAGAGGAGTCGCTCTATACCCTCGTCCGCACCGATATTGGGGCGTAGGAGTGAGGCTATGGCAAGTAGCGTGGCACAACCTAAAAGCGCATATGAGAACATATATACCGCAACGTGAGGCACAAACCACACGCTCTGCAACGCAGGCATAAGGGTCTGGTCGTGAATCTCGGGTCGCAGGATGTTGATGACCATAAAGACCGTTGCGAGGAGTGTCGAGAATAGCATTATCCAGCGATAGCGCCAACGAGCATAGGTGAAGAGTCCTGCGATGAGCAGGAAGAACGAATACCACAATCGTGTCTCACCCATAGTGCGCAACGGAGGACGCTCAAGAGTCATCCACAACAGCGCTATGAAGCCTCCCATAGCCACGATGCTGAGTGCCGAGAGTGTCATTGCCACCACGCTTCGCTCCTTGCGAATAAGGGCTATAGCCGCCGCCACTGCCGAGAGCATCACCACCACTGCTGCCACAATGGGAAATATGTTCCATCCACCATTCATACTCTATCTTCTGCCTTTAGGACCACATAAAAATAGTAACACATCACCCACGATGAGCATCACGATACCCACCGCCGAGAGCCACTGCCACGGCTCACGCACAACCTCCACGATAGCATAGTCGCTGCCGTTGTGCGCCACACCGCCATTTATGAGGTATATCTTCTCACTCCACGTGCGGTTGTAGGGGTGATTGACACGCAACACCACACTCTCGCCCTCCACCACGATGCGTGCGGTGTAGTTCGTTGGGGTGTTGTTCTCCGACATCTCGGTCTTGAACTCCTTCAGGGCGATATCGTAAGGTAGTCTGCGCTCTACGCCCTCGATGGTATATGCCTCGCGCGAAGGGTGGCTCTCTACGGCTATGCGCAACTGCTCACGGTCGGGAGCACCCCAGAATCCTGCGCCGAGGGCGAGGAGTAGTCCGATGTGGAGTATCGCAAAGCGCCAGCGTATACGATTGTTGACACGCCAGCCACGTAGCACCACAAACATAAGGTGGCTCTGCACGAAGAGCAGACCTATGACCACCGCCCACGCATCGCTCATAGGGTTGCGCTGCAGACCTAACACCACACCCGTAGCGGCCATTATCAGCAACGATAGCCAGGTAGCCTCGCGGCTAAGCATAAATTTCGCTATGGCAGATGTTGTGCGGTAGCGGTAGATGTGTAGCATCGCCACCACCCACAACAACATAGCAAGGGTGTTTAGCGGAAAGGCAAACATAGCAACGGGAAATGCTCCGATTGCTATTTGTAATAAGGTGACTGCCAATGCTATAAATATGGTTGTTATGTCTGCGGTTTTCATTCTTTGGCGTGTTCTCGTTATGGTTGTTTTCTGTTTCGAGTGTAAAGTTAATCTAATTTTTTGAATTTGCTATATTTTTGCATATAAAAATCATAAATTTAAACAAAAATAGTTTGAACTATACCTCGCAGAGACCATACTTTTCACCTTTCACTTCTCACCTTTCACCTCAATACCATCCCTGCCTCCCAACTTTTCACCATTCAGTTTTCACTTTTCACCTTTTTTTTCTATCTTTGCGCGGTATATTATTATATAACTGCGTGGGCAGTGTGCTACGATTTATTCTAAACTTAAAAACATATGAAGAAAACTTTTACCAAGATTCTTTGTGCTGCGTTGGCAATGCTCTCAGTATCTGCTGTTTGCGCACAGCAGGGTTATGAGAAGAGCAACGAGATTTTCCGTCTCGGTGTCGAGGCTCGTTTCGATTACCTCCACCAGGCTCTCGAAGGTAAGCAGAACTACGATGCTTCGGGCTTCAAAGTTCGCTACTTCAACCTCCGTATGGATGGTCAGATTACGCCAAAGTTCACATATTCGTGGCGTCAGCGTTTCAACAACATCAACACTGCTTCCGATTTCGTGCAAAACACCGACTGGCTTCACCTTACCTACAAGCCTACAGCAAACTGGGCTATCTCGGCAGGAAAGCAGGTGGTTATGATTGGTGGTTTTGAGTATGACCGTGCGCCTATGGATGTATACTTCTGCTCGGAGTATTGGAACAATGTAAACTGCTTCCAGTTGGGTGTTTCGGCATCATACATCACCGACGAGGGCGATGCTCTCACATTCCAGATTAGCCAGAGTCCTTATCACAAGATGGTGCGTAACTACGACGATTTGGGTAACAAGATCGGTGACCTCTATGCCTACAACCTCTATTGGTCAGGTACTGAGGATTTCTACACCGCAATCCACTCTGTGAACTTTGTGGAGTATGAGCGTGGTAAGTTCGACACATATATCACTCTCGGCAACCAGTTTAAGTTTGGCGATGCTAGGATCGAACTCGACATTATGGACCGTGGTGTCACCTTCGAAGAGTTGTGGGGCGATAACTTCTCAATTATGTTCGAGGCTGACTACCTCATCGCTAAGCGCGTAAATGTCTTCGCAAAGGTTACCTACGACAAGGTTGGCGAGGAGTATCCTGCAGGCTTGTTCGTATCTCCAGGTACGGAGATGACCCGCGTAGGTGGTGGTGTGGAGTACTACCCACTTGGCGCTATGGGCAACCGTGACATCCGTCTTCACGCTGCCTATGCCTATAACATCGGTACAAACACCAATCTCTATGGTGTAGCCCGCGACAAAGGCTCGTTCTTCACATTTGGTCTTACCTGGAAAATTGATGTTTTGCAGGGTATTACATCACTTGTTGAGAAGATTCAGTCTAAGCGCTAATTGTTTCGTAACAATCTAAAAAACTAAAGAAATATGGAGAACAAAGAGAAGGGTTTTAAGAAGTATCTTGCAGGTATCTTCTGCCTTGTTATCGTTGTGGCTATCTTTGGCGGTATCGGCTCGGTTATGGGCTTGCCAAATATGCTCAACACAATTATGAAGACTGCGCACGACTTGTTGCTCAACACCGTATTCTACCTTATGGCTATCTGTGTTATCACAGGTGCTTTGGGTGCTATCTTCGTTGAGTTTGGCGTTGTTAACCTCCTCGAGCGCATCTTGCGCCCTATGATGAAGCCATTGTTCAACCTCCCAGGTGTGGCATCGTTGGGCGCTGTTATGACATTCTTGTCTGACAACCCTGCGATTATCTCGCTCGCTAAGGACAAGCGTTTCAGTTCTTACTTCAAGAAGTTCCAACTTATCTCGCTCACCAACTTCGGTACAGCATTCGGTATGGGTCTTCTTGTTATTGTGTTTATGATCTCGCAGGGCTACTTCGTTGAGCCATTCATCGGTTTGCTCGGTGCATTCATCGGCTGTATCTGCTCAACACGTCTTATGCAGCGCTTCGTGCTCAAGGCTCACCCTGAGTATAAGGATGAGTTTGCAGCAGTCCTCGATGAGAAGGATATGAAGGCTGATGACGAGGTTAAGGAGACATCTATGTTTACACGCATCCTCAACTCGTTGCTTGATGGTGGTAAGACAGGTGTTGACGTAGGTCTCTCTATCATTCCTGGTGTGCTTATCATCTCTACATTCGTTATGTTGTTGACCTTCGGTGCTGGTAGCAACGGCACTTACGATGGCGCTGCATACGAGGGTATCGAGTTCTTGCCTTTGGTATTCGGCAAGATTAACTTCATCTTCGAGTGGTTGTTCGGCTTCGAGCACCCTGCGCTTATGGCATTCCCTATCACATCGTTGGGTGCTGTAGGTGCTGCGTTGAGCCTTGTGCCAGAGTTCGCAGCACAGCATATTGTTAACGGTAACGCTATTGCAGTGTTCACCGCTATCGGTATGTGCTGGAGCGGTTACCTCTCTACACACACCGCTATGCTCGATGCTCTCGGCTACCGTAAACTCACCTCTAAGGCTATCCTTGCTCACACCGTAGGTGGCTTGGTGGCAGGTATCGCTTCACACTGGATCTTCGTGCTCTACACCTTGGCATTTGGTGCTCCTACAACCTTCGAGGGTGGCGCAGATCGCTATACTACAGCCCCTGTGATTATCGAGTTCGTTAGCGAGAATCAGGTTAAGGTTGGTGACCGAGTATTCACCGACGAGGCTGGTGATACCCCAGAGACTGAGGGCTCTTTGGCTCGCGTTATCGAGGGTATGTTGCTCACAAACCACGAGAGCGTAGAACTCGTTGATGGTGAGAAGATTGACGCTGCTGGCTTCATCTCTGCTGAGAAACTCCCAGAGGCTACACGCGAGAGCCTTATGGAGGAGGTGCAGGCAGGTTTCGATATGTATCGTAACTCTATCGCCCAGAAGATGTTTGGCAAGCCTGTAGCAGAACTTAGCGAGGATGAGGTAGTGGCATTGGATGAGGCTATCCCATTCCAGTTTACCCCTGCTGAGGAGATTGCTGAGGAGTAATTCCCAACCATATATCTATGGAGGTCGGCTATTATAGTCGGCCTCTTTTGTTTTCCCCGTAAAAAACACTATCTTTGTAAGAGTAAACAAATATATAAACGATATGAAGGTAAAAATCGTAAATAAGTCGGCTTTCGACACCCCATTCTATGCCACCGAGCGCTCGGCGGGTATGGATATCAAGGCAAATATCGAGGCCCCTATAGCGCTTCAGCCATTGCAGCGTGCTATGGTGCCTACAGGTCTCTACATCGCACTCCCCGAGGGCACAGAGGCGCAGATACGTCCTCGCAGCGGTCTTGCTGCCAAGCACGGCATCACAGTGCTCAACACCCCAGGAACTATCGATGCGGACTATCGTGGCGAGATAAAGGTTATCCTTGTTAACTTGTCGAACGAGGAGTTTACCATCAACCCTGGCGAGCGTATTGCGCAGATGGTCGTAGCGCGCTACGAGAAGGTTGAGTGGGACTCTGTTGAGGTACTCGACGAGACGGAGCGAGGCGCCGGAGGCTTCGGCTCAACAGGAATTTAATGAGATAAGGCAGACATCTGTCTCCGCTAACGAAATATTTCGCCAATGGGCAGTACGCTTTAGTACAGCCCATCGTCTCAAATTTCGCCGAGCGAAAACATCTGCAGCCTTCTATCATTAAATTCACACTGCATAGCAGTGCCTTACTTTTCCCTTTTCACCTTTCCCTTTTCACTTTTTTATGTCTGAACACCTACATATTGCCGAGGGTGGCAAAACAGAAAAATATGACCTTCTATATCGTCAGGCGAGGGAGGTTGTGGCTAACGAGGTCGACACCATAGCCAATATGGCAAACCTCGCGGCGATGATACACCAGACCTTTGGATTCTGGTGGACAGGATTCTATCGTGTTGTGGGCGAGGAACTTCTCTTAGGACCTTTCCAGGGCCCTATGGCCTGCACACGCATAGCGTGCGGACGTGGTGTCTGTGGCACAGCGTGGCAGCGTGGCGAGACCATCGTGGTGGAGGATGTGGAGCAATTCCCAGGGCATATAGCCTGCAGCGCTATGTCACGCAGCGAGATTGTAGTGCCGATTTTTGCAGGCGGTAAGATAGTAGCGGTGCTGGACATAGACAGCGAGCATCTTGCCACCTTCGATGCTACGGATAAGGAGTGGTTGGAGCGTATCGTGGCGCTCTTCGCACGTTAGGCTCTGATAAAAGATTGGGCGTAGTGGTATAAGTTTCAGTTTTTTTTGTTATCTTTGAACGATGTTTGTATGGCATCGTATGATAACAGAATATAACTAAGATAAAGAATATGAATAACAGCAAGTATCAACTTCCTAAGCACGGCGGTCTTGTAAAGGACTTCGCACCAAAGGATATCATCCATCGCTACGAGCGTATGGCGACACGCGTATTCGAGAGCGAGTATCACGGAGTGCAGTATGTCGCAGATGTTATTTGCCGTATGATTCACGCACACGCCGAGAATGCCTCGGTGCGCGATATCTACGAGGAGTTGCCACCATTTGTGTTGGGCTTGGCCACAGGACGCACACCATTGGGCTTGTACCGCGAACTTGTACGCCGCTACCAGGCGGGTGAGATATCGTTCAAGAATGTTGCGGTATACTCGTTGGATGAGTTCTACCCAATATGCAGCACCGACCACCAGAGTCGTAACTACCGCATCCACGAGCAGTTCCTCAAGCACGTAGACATCCTTCCTGAGAATGTCCACATCCCCGATGGCTCGGTATCGGAGCAGGAGGTGTCGGAGTATTGCGCAGCATATGACAAGTCTGTACGCAAGATAGACCTTATGATTATCGGCTTTGGCGAGCAGGGTCAGGTTGGTTTCAACGAGCAGGGCTCTTACGCCAAGTCACCAACGCGCCTTGTGGAGTTGTCGCATAACTCTCGCAAGACACAGTCTAACCTCTTCTTCGGCTTGGAGAACACGCCAAAGATGGCAATCACTATGGGTCTTGGCACTATTATGCGTGCCGATAAGATTGTGCTTATGGCGTGGGGCGAGGATAAGGCAGATGTCGTGCAGCGTATCGTAGAGGAGGAGGTTTCGGACAATGTTCCTGCCAGTCACCTCCAGGCGCACCATAACATAGAGTTGGTTATCGACGAGACAGCAGCCGAGAAACTCACACGCGAGCAGACACCGTGGCTTGTAGGTCCTTGTGAGTGGACACCAAAGTTTGTGCGTAAGGCTGTGGTATGGCTCTGTGGTATCGTCAACAAGCCTATCTTGAAACTTACATATAAAGATTATATTGAGAACTCGTTGGGTCAGTTGTTGGAGAAGTGTGGCACTTATGACAAGGTCAACATCCGTGTCTTCAACGACCTTCAGCATACCATCACAGGCTGGCCTGGAGGTAAGCCTAATGCCGATGACTCTACACGCCCAGCACCATCGTTGCCATACCCTAAGCGTGTTGTGATATTCTCACCACACCCCGACGACGATGTCATCTCTATGGGTGGTACGTTTATCCGCCTTGTGGAGCAGGGTCACGATGTTCACGTGGCATACCAGACCTCGGGTAATGTCGCTGTCCACGACGATGTGGTGTTGCAGAATGTGGACACAGCGCGTGAGTTGGGTCTTGGTGATGCCTTCAATGAGGTTAAGACCATCATCGAGAATAAGCGTCTCGGCGAGCCTGAGCCACGCCGTCTGCTCGATATCAAGGGCTCTATACGTCGTGCCGAGGCGCGTGCTGCGGTGCGCTCTTTCGGTCTCAACCCCGATACCAATGCCCACTTCCTGAACCTTCCGTTCTACGAGACCGGAGGTATCAAGAAGGGTGACCTCACCGATGCCGATATCGACATCATCGTTAAGTTGCTCCGCGACATCCGCCCACATCAGATATATGCTGCTGGTGACCTCGCCGACCCACACGGCACACACCGCACCTGTATGGAGGCTATCCTCCAGGCGTTGGAGGTTACCCAGGATGACGACTGGCGTGAGGAGTGTCACCTATGGCTCTACCGCGGTGCGTGGATGGAGTGGAACCTCGGACTTGTGGATATGGCGGTGCCTCTCTCTCCAGATGAGATGATTAAGAAGCGCCACGCCATCTATCGCCACCTCTCACAGAAGGATATCGTGCCATTCCCAGGTAGCGACACCCGTGAGTTCTGGCAGCGTGCCGAGGAGCGTACACAGAACACCGCAAAACTATACGATAAACTCGGTATGGCGGAGTATCAGGCTATAGAGGTGTTCGTCAAAATGTTCTAAAAATGTGCCAAAAAAGGCGAATATCTGCGTTACGCTTGTTTGAAAAATCCTCATTTACGCTTTAGTAAACTGCGGTTTTTCAAACTTCGCAAGCCTTGATCTTCATCCTTTTTAAACACATTTTAGTTGGTATGAAAAACTGAAAAGAGGAGGGTAGAATGAGGAGTGTATATATTACGAAACTTAGCGGCTAAGTTGAGTACCATACTTTTCACTTTTCACCTTTCACTTTTCACCTTTAAATATTTTTTATGAGAGTAATTATTAAGGATACCACCCCTGAGGTGGCACAGTGGGCAGCACGTTATATCGTGGATGCCATCAATGCTAAGGCTACTAAGACCCCCGCGCCTTTTGTATTGGGACTCCCTACAGGCTCAACACCCCTCGAGACCTATAAGGAACTTATCCGTCTACACAAAGCAGGTGAGGTGTCGTTTCAGAATGTCGTAACGTTCAATATGGACGAGTATATCGGTCTCGACGAGAAGCACCCCGAGAGTTACCACTCTTTTATGTGGACAAACTTCTTCTCGCATATCGATATCCCTGCCGAGAATGTTCATATCCTCAATGGTAATGCCGAGGACTTGGAGGCAGAGTGCGCTGCGTATGAGGCTGCCATCGTCGCAGCAGGAGGCATCGACCTCTTTATGGGTGGCGTAGGCGAGGATGGTCATATCGCCTTCAACGAGCCATTCTCATCGCTTCAGTCCCGCACACGTATCAAGACTCTTACGCCTGATACCATTGCTGTTAACTCACGCTTCTTTGGTGGTGATATCTCGCAGGTGCCAACACAGGCTCTTACCGTAGGTGTTGCAACAATCCTCGACGCTCGCACTGTGCTTATCCTCGCTACAGGTGCAAAGAAGGCTCGTGCCTTGCGCCACGCTATCGAGGGCGGCTATAACCATCAGTGGACACTCTCTGCATTGCAGACACACCCTCGTGGCATCATCGTATGTGATGATAAGGCAGCGGAGGAGTTGAGGGTATCGACCTACCGTTACTTCAAAAACCTCGAAAAGTAATTTCGCGTGATAAGGCAGCATCTGCTACCGCTAACAAAAGAAAATGAGAAAGGGCAGTACGCAGTACAGCCCTTCCTCATTTTTTTTGCCGAGCGTTGCATCTACTACCTTCTGACACGAAATTAGAGTTAGCCCTGTATGTCATTAGGGTAATTATGGGGAACTATGGGGATAAATGGGGAATTCCCCATAACTACCTATCTCTCCCCATCTCTACCCAAAATAAACCTGCGCTTTAGCGCACCTTACTTTTCACCTTTCACCTTTCACTTTTCACCTTAACCGCGTCGTGTCAACCCTCGCTTCTCCGCCTCCTCCTCCATAAGTTGGTAGGCAGCGTCGTAGTCGTTAGGGATAACACCATCGAGGATGGCATTCTTGATAACCTCCTTTATCTCGCCGATGACATTCGACGGTGGGATGTCGTAGGTCTTCATAATGATATCGCCGGTGATAGGTGGCTGGAAGTTACGCACCCTGTCGCGCTCCTCCAAATCACGCATCTTGCTGCGTACCAACTCGAAGTTCTTGAGGAACAGGCGTACCTTATTATCATTTCCCGAGGTTATATCTGCCTCGCAGAGTGTCATCAACTTATCGATGTCGTCACCAGCCTCAAAGAGCAGACGGCGCACCGCAGAGTCGGTGACCATATCCTCCGACAAGACTATAGGACGCATATGCAGGAATACCATCTTCTGCACAAAGCGCATAGGCTCGTTCAGTGGCAGACGCAGACGGCGGAATATCTGTGGCACCATCTTCGACCCCACAGCCTCGTGCTGGTGGAATGTCCAGCCCTGGCGTGCGTCATAACTCTTTGTCGAGGGCTTGCCGATGTCGTGCAGCAGCGCTGCCCAGCGTAGCCATAGGTCTTTGCTCTTGAGTGCGAGGTTGTCGAGCACCTTCATAGTGTGCTCGAAGTTATCCTTATGGCCGTGCTTGCCACGACGCTCCACGCCCGCCATATTCTCCAACTCGGGGAGTATATGCTTCAGAAGACCTGTAGAGCGCATAAGGTTTAGACCAATAGATGGCACAGGGGACTCCATTATCTTGTTGAGTTCCACAATGATACGCTCCTTGGTGATAATCTTGATACGGTCAGCCTGACGGCAGATGCCATCGTAGGTATCGCCGTCGATGTCGAAGCCCAACTGCGATGCGAAGCGCACGGCGCGCATCATACGCAGAGGGTCATCCGAGAATGTCTGGTCGGGCTCACAGGGGGTGCGGATTATGCAATCCTCTAAGTCCGCCATACCATCAAAGGGGTCTACCAACTCGCCAAACGTAGCGTCGTTGAGCGACCACGCCATAGCGTTGATGGTGAAGTCACGGCGGCGCTGGTCGTCCTCCAATGTTCCGGGCTCTACCTGTGGGTTTCGTGAGTTTGGCGAGTAACTCTCGCGGCGTGCCCCCACAAACTCCACCTCCACATCGTTCCAGTGGAGCATAGCAGTGCCATAGGTTCTGTATATGGTAACCCTAACGCCCAACTCCTTCGCCAACTCCTCGGCAACGGCAACACCATTGCCCACCACCACAACATCTATATCCGACGAAGGGCGGTGGAGGTAGTAGTCACGGACAAAACCACCCACAGCATATGCCTCGACACCCAAGCGGTCGACAACACGTGTTATGTGTTTGAAAATAGGGTGCTTAAGTGGTTTCATCTATTTGTCGTTGTTGTGAGCGCGACGTATGCAGCGCTGGTAAATCTCTACAGTATTCTCCAAACCCCAGTAGAGAGCATCGCTGATGAGGGCGTGACCGATAGATACCTCGTCAACCCACGGAATGCGCTCTATGAAGTATTGCAAATTCTCGGTGTTCAGGTCGTGACCAGCGTTCAGACCAAGACCCACACGTCGTGCCTCCTCCGCGGCAGCAACATATGGTGCTATGGCCTTCTCTCTATCCTCGCCATACCCCGCAGCATAGGCCTCGGTGTACAACTCCACACGGTCTGCGCCACACTCCTTAGCCGCTGTAACCATCTCTACCACAGGGTCTACGAAGATAGACACACGGATACCTGCCTTGTGGAATCTATCGGCCATAGCCTTCAGGAAGTCGCGGTGCTTGATGGTATCCCAGCCTGCTGAAGAGGTGATGGCATCCTCGGCATCGGGAACAAGGGTCACCTGTGCTGGGCGCACCTCCTCCACAAGTTCGCAGAAACTCTCGATAGGGTTACCCTCGACGTTCAACTCGGTGCGGATATTTGCCTTGAGGTCACGGACATCCGAGTAGCGGATATGTCGTGCATCGGGGCGTGGGTGCACGGTGATGCCGTCAGCACCAAAATCCTCAATATCCAAAGCTGCCTTGAGAAGGTTTGGCATATTGCCACCACGTGAATTACGAACTACCGCAATCTTATTTATATTTACGCTTAATTTTGTCATAATCGGCTAAAGTTATGTTGTAATCAACAAAGTTATAATAATTTCATTATCTTTGCAAAAGCAAAGTTACGATTTTTTTTCTTTACTACGAAATGAACATAATACTTTTTTCGCGTAAGCAGGTTAACCACAACCCCGAGCAACTGAGAACACTCTTTGCAACGATAGAGCGTCTCGGTCTCAACTACACTATAAATGAGGATTTTGCAACGGTCGTAGAGGCGTTGCTCGGTACTCCTATTGCTGCCGAAAAACGATATACCACCCAGGCCTCAGGTCTCGATGGTGATGTTATGATTCCCTATGGTGGCGACGGCACACTCCTCGAGGCTGTGCAACTGCTCCCCGAGGGTGATATCCGCGTTGTAGGCATCAACTGCGGTCGCCTCGGATACCTCACCGCCGATAATGGCGATGGCATAGAACAACTCCTTGAGAATCTTGTAGATAACAAGGTGAACTTCCAGCACCGCGATATGCTATATATCGATGGCGATGTGGAGTGCTGTGGTCAGAATCTCGCGCTCAACGAGGTTGCCATACACCGCCACGGCGCAACGATGATTTCCATAGAGACCTTCGTGGATGGTAAGCGCATAGCAACATACCACGGCGATGGTCTTGTAATCTCCACGCCTACAGGCTCTACAGCCTACTCCCTAAGTGCCGGAGGCCCTGTCGTAGACCCTATGTGTAACTGCTTCATCCTATCACCCATAGCGCCGCACAACCTCACTATGCGCCCCGTTGTTGTCCCCAACAACATCACCATAACACTTCGCCTGCAATCGCGTGGTGGCGAGGCATTTCTCTCTGCCGACAACCGCACCTACAGCCTCTGCGACGGTGCTACAATAACCCTCCGTCGTGCCACAAAACAACTTATTTTGGCCACTCCACATAATAATACTTTCTACGATACGTTGAGAGAGAAGATGATGTGGGGAGTTGATTCACGCTGATTTTATTGTGATAAGGCAACATCTACTGCCGCTAACGAATTATCTCAGCAATGGGCAGTACGCCGAGTACAGTCCATCGCCTTGAAATTCGCCGAGCGTTGTATCTGTTACCTTCTGACAATAAAATATTTATTGTGATAAGGGACTATCTTCGACGCCAAACTCATTGTCCCGAATGGGGATGTACGCCAAGTACACCCCCATCCAGTACAATTTCGATTTGGCGCCAAATCTAACCCCTTCTGACAATAAAATGTGTGGAGCCCGGGAGGTTGTTTTTTTGTGAGTTACTATGGGTTTCTATGAGTTACTATGGGTTTCGATGTGTTTCTATGGGAGGGAGTCTCATATTAACACATCCTAACACATATTACCTCATCGAAACTCATCGTACCTCATCCCATTGCACATCATCTACCATATCAAAACATCTGTAACATAGCGAGTTACGATGCGTTGCGTTGCGTGTGTACGTAGCGCGAGCAAAAAAATGTCGCTACAGAGTGGTGTTTTGTGAATTTAAATGATTACATTTGCAAGTTATTATACCCCATAAGAGACTTTTTATGAATAGTTTGAAAACCATACCTGCACACGTAGCCATCATTATGGATGGCAATGGTCGTTGGGCAAAGCAGCGCGGTAAGGAGCGTTACGAGGGACATCTTGCTGGTGTCGACGCGGTGCGTAGCGCGGTGCGTAGCGCGGTGCGTAATGGTGTCAAGTGGCTCACGCTCTACGCCTTCTCTACCGAGAATTGGGCACGTCCTATTGCCGAGGTGGAGGCTATTATGCAGTTGTTCTGCAAGACCGTAGTTGGCGAGGGTGATGAGTTGGCACGTCAGGGTGTCAGGGTAAGGATTATGGGTGAGCGCACACACTTCTCTCCCGAGGTTATCTCGATGATTGAGCGCATAGAGAGTACCACGGCTGAGGGTGATAAGTTAACACTTGTGTTGGCGTTCAACTACTCGGCACGTCGCGAGATGGTGCTTGCTGCGCAGACGTTGGCAAAGCGTGTGGCAGAGGGCGAGATTAAGGCGGAGGATATCAGCGAGGAGCACTTCTCAGCAGCGCTTATGACAGCCGACATCCCCGATCCCGACTTCATAATCCGCACAAGTGGCGAGTGTCGTCTCAGCAACTTCCTCTTGTGGCAAGCCTCTTATGCCGAGTTCTACTTCCCCGAGGTGCTATGGCCCGACTTTGGCGAGGAGGAGTTTGACGCGGCGATGGCGGTATATGCCGAGCGTGACAGACGCTACGGTAAGGTGATAGAAGAATAATGGTTACGATGAGAAATATAGCACATATTGTTACAAACCTTAGAATAGTTATTGTTGCGATGGCAACAATGCTCCTCTCTGCCTTTAATGCTGAGGCTCAGGAGGTTGCTACGCGCTACACCGTTGGCGATGTGGCCAATAACGAGATTGTAGATTCTGTAGACTTCGACCTGTCGTTGCCCGTACTTACCGAGGGCGATGGCAAGATGTACTACATCCGCAAAATCAATATGCACGGTGTCAAGTATCTGAATCATAGCATATTGAAGGCGTCGGCAGGTTTGCAGGAGGGCGACTCTATATATCTGCCCAGCAAGTTTATCTCCAACGCTATGCAGCGTTTGTGGGCACCACGCTACTTCTCGAATGTGCAGATTGGTGCTACCATCGAGGGTGACTCCCTCGACTTGGAGGTGTTCCTCAAGGAGCGCGCACGAATCCTGCGCTGGAAGATTGACGGCGTGTCGAAGTCCAAGGAGAAGGATCTCATAGAGGAGGTCTTGAAGTTGCGCAGAAACACCGAGTTGTCGGACTATGTTATCGACAAGAACATAAAACTCATCAAGGAGCACTATGCCGAGAAGGGTTTCCGCACCTGTGAGGTCGATGTGCGCATCACAAATGACTCGCTCTATGAGCAGTGCGTAAACGTAACCTTCGACGTAGACCGTGGTCCTAAGGTGCGTGTTGGTGTCATCAACTTCGAGGGCAACGATGCTTTCGACGACAAGCGCCTACGCCGCACATTCAAGAAGACACACCAGAAGAGCATCCTCTTCTTCCAGAATCGCAAACTTCTGCCCGAGGAGTATGATGCCGATAAGGAGTTGCTCCTCGACTTCTATAACTCGCGAGGCTACCGTAATGCCACAATCCTCAGTGACTCAATCTACTACATCGACGATGCTACGTTGGGTATCGACATCAAGGTCTCGGAGGGTAACAAATACTACATCCGCAACATCAACTGGGTGGGTAACTCGGTATACACCACCGAGCAACTATCTCAGATGTTTGGCGTGCAGCCTGGCGATGTCTACGACAAGAAGTCGATGCACAAGCGCCTGGGTATCGGTAAGGAGATGAATCCCGAGGAGATATCTATATCGTCGCTCTACAACAACAATGGCTACCTATTGTCGCAGATAGAGCCTGCCGAGATTGTCGTAGGCCCTGACTCTCTCGACCTCGAGATTCGTGTCTTCGAGGGTAAGCCTTTCACAATCAACGAGGTGGGTATCACAGGTAATGTGCGTGTCGACGACGAGGTTATCCGCCGTGAGTTGTACGTTCGCCCTGGTGAGTTGTACAACCGTGCGCTCCTGATGCAGACTATGCGTACGCTGATGGGTATGGGACACTTCGACGAGCAGGCTATATTGCCCGATGTGCAGCCTATATCCGACGAGTTGGTGAATATCAACTGGCCATTGCAGGAGAAGGCTTCCGACCAGTTTAACATTGCTGGTGGCTGGGGCTCAGGAACTTTCGTGGGTAGCATCGGCGTGACGCTCAACAACCTCTCTATCCGCAACTTCTTCAAGAAGGGTGCTTGGCGCCCATATCCTTCGGGTCAGAATCAGAAACTCTCAATCTCGGGACAAACCAACGGTACATACTACAAGGCGCTGTCGTTGAGTTTCACAGACCCTTGGCTTGGAGGACGTCGTCCAAATTCCTTCACATTGTCGGGATATATCTCGGAGCAGAACAACGCATACTACATCTGGCAGACCGCTACGATGTACTACCGCTCTGTGGGTGTCTTCGCAGGTTTGGGTAAGCGTATGCAGTGGCCCGACCCATACTTCACCTTCTATGGTGAGTTGGGTTACCAGCACTATGGTCTTAAGGGTTGGGATTCGTTTATCCTGAGCGATGGTAATGCTAACACACTGTCGTTGAAGTTGGTATTGCAGCGCTCATCGGTAGATGCGCCATTCTTCTCGCGCTCGGGATCTGAGTTTACACTCTCTGTGCAGGCGACGCCACCATTCTCGTTGTGGGATGGCAAGAATTATGCCGACCCTGCGCTCTCGGATCAGGATCGCTATCGCTGGATTGAGTTCCACAAGTGGCTGTTGAAGGGTCGTTGGTACTTCCCTCTCACAGCAAATCAGAATCTGGTGTTGATGCTTGGCGCGGAGATGGGTTATCTCGGCCATTACAACAAGGATAAGGTATCACCATTCGAGCGTTTCGAGATTGGTGGTGATGGTATGACGGGTTATAATATCTATGGTGTGGACATCATCTCGCTGCGTGGTTACGAGGATGGTGCTCTCGATCCTTCGGACTACTACTCTGTGGCATACAACAAGTATACTATGGAGTTGCGCTACCCGGTAATCCTCAAGCCTAACTCATCTATCTATGTTCTTGGATTCTTGGAGGGCGGTAGTGGTTTCAACTCGTGGAGGGAGTTCTCGCCATTCAAGATTAAGCGCTCGGCGGGTGTTGGTGTACGTTTGTACTTGCCTGTTGTTGGTATGTTGGGTATCGACTGGGGTTATGGTTTTGACCCTGCATTCGGCAAGACCAAACGCAGTGGCTCGCAGTTCCACTTTGTCCTCGGTCAGCAATTCTAACCACCTGTGGCAATATATTTGAAATAAAATTGTTATATTTGTATAACATATTAAAACGTAAGGCTATGAAACGAATTCTTTTTGCGATTTTGGCTGTTGTGATGACCACGGCAGTGGCAACGGCACAAAACTATATGGTTGTGGATAGCGAGATGGTGTTTAAGTCTATCGCAGCCTACAACGAGGCGCTGGAGCAGATAGAGACCCTCTCACAGACATATCAGAAGCAGGTGGACACAAAGTTCGCTGCGGTGGAGACTCTCTACAATAACTATATGGCACAGCGAGCATCTTTGTCTGAGAGTGCGCGACAGTCTCGCGAGCAGCAGATTCTCAATGCCGAGGCCGAGGCTACCGAGTATCAGGAGTCGTTGTTTGGCACCGAGGGCGAACTTATGAAGCGCCGTATGGAACTTATACAGCCTATCCAGAAGCGTGTTTTCGACACCCTCGAGAGTTTCGCAAAGCAGTATGGCTATGACCTTGTTATAGACATCGCTGCCAACCCTACAGTGCTCTACTACTCACCAAAGGTGGACTTTACCGATAAGATTATCGAGGTTTTGAAGTAGCAATAAATTAATGTATTATAATAATTAGATGATGAAAAAGATTTTGAAACTAACCCTCACCGTGATGCTTGTTATGTGCGCATCATCGGTATTTGCACAGAAGTTTGGCCGTGTAGACCTCGCTGCTGTTGTTACTGCAATGCCTGAGTTCACCGAGGCACAGACAAACCTCGAGGCTTATGGCAAGGATCTTCAGGATCAGTTGGAGCAGATTATGGTGGAGTTCAACACCCTCTATGCCGACTACCAGAAGAATGCTGCCACACTCTCCGACTCTGTACGCCAACTCAAGGAGCGCGAACTTTCGGAGTTGCAGCAGCGCTACCAGGACTTCCAGCAACTTGCACAGCAGGATATGCAGAAGAAGGAGGCAGAGATTATGAATCCTATCTACGACAAGGCTAACGAGGCTGTTAAGAAGGTATCTGTAGCCGGTGGCTACATCGCCGTATTCAGCACTACCGGTGACCAGCCAAGTGCTGCAGGTCTCGCATACTTTAACTCAGAGTCTCTCACAGACATCACTCCAGCGGTAAAGAAAGAGTTGGGCATCGAGTAATTTTCGATTTTATAGGGCATCTTTGTCCCATCCCAAAAGTAAGACCCCTCGGGTTGTACTATTTGTACTATCCCGAGGGGATCTTCATTTGCAATAGAACAAATCTTCTCCTCTAAAATCAAAAATGCTTTTCGATGATAAGGCAGCATCTGCTGCCGCTAAAAAAAGAAAATGAGAAAGGGCAGTACGCATTAGTACAGCCCTTCCTCATTTTTTTTGCCGAGCGTTGCATCTACTACCTTCTAATCAAAAATTAAATTTCGTGTGATAAGCCGCAATCTGCACCACATCTCACGACTTCTGACAAGAAATTCCTTGTGGGATGTTTACTACCGTCTAACCAAAAATTAAAATTTGTTGTGGTAGGGTAGTATATACTGCTGAGTTTCTAACAATAAATT